>CAMDMH010000162.1 GCA_945901835.1 Devosia equisanguinis
CGAGGAACAGGAATGATTGTAAATGAACCTGAATTCATCGAGGTCGGCAACGGTGCGGCGGCGCGACGTATCGCGTATCTGAAGCAGGACGGGGGATCGCCCGGGCTGCTGTGGCTGCAGGGCTTCAAGTCGGACATGGTGAGTACCAAGGCGTCGGCGCTCGCGGATTGGGCCGCGGCGCGGAAACTCGCGCTGACGCGTTTCGACTATTCGGGGCACGGCCAATCCGGTGGCCGGTTCGAGGATGGAACGCTCGGCCGCTGGATCGAGGAGGCGCGCGCGGTCTTCGAGCGGCTCACGCAGGGACCGCAAATCGTCATCGGCTCGAGCATGGGGGGAGCCATAGCGCTGGCGCTGCTCAAGCGGCTGATGGCCGAGCATCCAGCGGGTGCGGCGAGGATCAAGGCGCTGGTGCTGATCGCACCGGCCTGGGACATGACCGAGGAATTGATGTGGAAGCAGTTTCCCGAGGCGATCAAGCGGGAGGTGTTGGAGAAAGGCGTGTGGATGCGGCCGTCGCAGTACGGCGATCCTTATCCCATCACGCGTGGATTGATCGAGGATGGACGGCGGCATCTGATCGGGAGCGAGCGCTGGAACCCGGCGCGGCCGGTCGTGATCCTGCATGGGCGGCTCGATCCCGACGTGCCTTTCGCGCATTCGGAGAGGCTGGTTGGAAGCCTCGATGGCGGGTGGACGCGGCTTGTCGAGGTGCCCGACGGCGAGCATCGGCTTTCGCGGCCGGAGGATATCGATCTACTGTTCGGGTTGATCGAGAGCGTACTCGGTTGAATTTCAGTGAGGCGGCGCGTTCTCGATTGACTTAAATCATACAGCCCGAGCAGCGGTCGCATTTATTGTGACGGTGCTATGACAAACAGGCAGCTCACTCACATCATCAAGGACCAGCAGCCGCTCGTTGCCTCGGTCGAGGATACGGTGCGGAAGGCTTGTCGGAACATGCTCGATCGCGGTGCGGGGTCTGTTCTCGCTGTCGATGAGCATGGGTGCCTAAAGGGCATCTTCACGGGCCGCGATGCGGTTCGACTGCTCGCGAAGGGCGGCGATGTCGCGGATCTGACGCTCGCGAGGGCGATGACGCGTGATCGCGTGACGGTGAATTGCGATCACCGCGCTATCGACGCATTGAAGGCGATGGATCAGGGTGGCTTCCGCCACGTGCCGGTTTTGAAGGCAGAGCGCGTGTGCGGATGTATCTCGCGCGGTGACTTCAAAGGCATGGAATTCGAGGCGTTTCACTGGCACCAGCAAGGACGGCCCGCGGCGTCGGCTGCGAACCGTTCGCTAGGCGAGATCGTGTCGGGGCAGAAGCCGCTGTGCATGCCCCCGGCGGATACGGTGCACGACGCCTGCGCCAAGATGTGGAAGCAGAAACTGGGCATCGTACTCGTCGTCGATACGAAGAAGCGCTTGAAGGGTGTGTTCACGGGGCGCGATGCACTAAGGGCGCTGGCGCGTGTCAAGGACGCGGCGGAAGCGCCGCTGACGAAGGCCATGACGAAGGAGCCCGCTACGATCTCACAGGACAAGTCGGCGATCGATGCGTTGAGGGCGATGAGCGACGGCGGGTTCCGGCATCTACCTGTCGTCGATGGCGAGCGCATTCTCGGTGTCGTCACGCGCGCGGATTTCACGGGTTTCGAGATCGATCGCCTCGAGACCGAAGAGCATCTCAAAGAGTGTCTTTGGTGAGGCTTCTTGCTTCGAAAGGTTCGACCTGAGGCAGGCCTCACCTTTCGAGTGACGGCGCACGTGCGCCGGGCCGCATTCGCGGCCTGGCAGAGCGGTCAATCGGCAATCCGCACTTTGTTCCGGATCGCGGACTTCATTGCTGCGGCTCGATGCCGAGCGTCTTGGCCCAGCCGCTCCAGCGGACGCGTTCGGATTTGACGTAGGCCTGCATCTCGCCGGCGGACATCGGCGCACGCGGGATGAGGCCGGCCGTCGAGACGCGTTTGCGGAACTCGGTATCGGCGGTGATCCTGGCCATTTCAGCCACGAGGCGGTCGACGACCGGTTGTGGCGTCGCCGCGGGGGCCGCGAGGATGTGCCAGGAGACAGCTTCGTAGCCGGGCTGGTTGACGGCTTCCGCCACCGTCGGCGCGTCAGGCATCGAGGGGATGCGTGCCGCCGAGGTGATCGCGAGGGCCTTCAGCTTGCCTTCCTGGACGAGGCCGAGGGCCGCACCGGTTTCCGACATCGAGGCTGCAACGTGGCCGCCGAGAACGTCAGAGATGATCTGGCCGGAGTTGCGATAGGGCACATGGTTGGCGGGAAAGCCGTGGTCGCGCTTCATCACCTCCATGACCAGATGGGGGAAGGAGCCGGTGCCCGATGTCGCGTAGGTGAGCGGTGCGGCGCCGCTAGCTTTGGCGCGGTCGATCAGATCACGGAGCGAACCGATTCCGGACGACGCATTGACGATCAGGACGAACGGCGACGTGAGGTAGATCGAAATCGGCACGAAGTCCTTGTCTGGGTCATAGTTGACTTTTTTCACGAGCACCTGGGGCGCGGACATCTGTAGCGTTGCCGAAACGAGCAAGGTGTGTCCGTCGGGCGCGGCCTTGGCGACGTTCTGGGCGGCGAGCGTCAGCGTCGCGCCCGGCTGATTCTCGACGACGACGGGTTTGCCGAGGGCCTTTGACAAGCTGTCGGCATAGGTGCGTGCGATGGTGTCCATGCCCGTGCCGGCCACGAGCGGCACGACGATGGTGATGTTCTTCGTGGGATAGTCTTGGGCGTGCACCGAGGGCGGCGATGCCGCAGCCGCGAAAGCGATGGCCAGCGCCGCATTCCAGAGCGTGCGCGTGAGCGTAGACGATGGCATCGGCTGCCTCCCATTCTCGTGCTTTTGGCGCGCTTCGCGGCGCTCTTTTTCGTTGGACTTCTTGATCGGCGATAGTCTTCTGGAACTGTATGGCTTGTCCACTGTCGAAGATGGTCTCGCTGCCCGCTTCAGCGGCGTGCGGCGTCGATGAGGCGCCAGTCGAACACATAGGCGTCGATCTTCTTGACCCTGGCCAGTTGCCGGCGAAGCTCCGGTGTCGCGTAGTGAGAGAGGTGGGCCATCACGGAATTGAACCCGCCGAACTCGGCCTCGTGCCGCTGGTAGATGTGGGATGCCTCGATGCGGTCGCCCTTGAACGTGATGCCCCGCGGGTGATTGACGAAAGCCTTCGCGGCCGCGTCGAGTTGATGGTCGAGGCGCTCGGGTGTGTAGGCTTCGGGTTGCAGGTTGGGGCAGCCGAGTGCCATGCAGGACAGCGCGTAGTAGATGCGCGGATCGCGAAACTGCGGGCGCAGGATCCTGGTGTCGATATCGTCGAGGCTCAGCGCGCGGCCTTCGACCGTCACCACGTTTGCCTTCCAAGGGCCATCGGCAGGCTTGCCGGTGGGGTCGGGAAGCCGGATGTCGCGGATCGTCGCCACGGGGTAGCGTTCGAGCACGATCTGCAGAGACTTGGCGTTGTACAGGTTGATCCAGAACGCGATCTGCGCCTGAGACGGCATGCGAGACGGGGCGGAGCGCTCGAGGCTGTCGATGTAGGATTTCAAGCGACTGCGGCCAGCGACCTTGAATTGCGCGAACTCGACCCGGTTGATGCCGTCGGGGCGGGGTCTAACGTAGTCGCGCAGCAGCGACGTGAGCACGGAGTGGCTAACAGGAAGGGCTGCCAGAACCGGCGAGGCGCGATTGGTTTGGTCCTGGGCCGAGGGAACCAACAAGATGCCCGAGAGCATCGCCGACGCAATCTAGATGCCGAGCTTCGGCAAGGTCGGCATGACGGTGGCTCCCTAGTGTAGCGCATCAGACGTTTGGTACCCGCTCGCGGCTAGCCTCTCGACCAAACGTCAGATGCAAAAGCTACACTAGAGCCCTGATGTTGCTAGTGTTCCTTTTGGTTCCGACATTTGCTCCGACGGTGCCGCAAGGGGAAGCAAATGTCGGAACCGGAACACTAGGGATCTTGTAAAGTGGGGCGCCGGCGGCATTGCCGCGACGTTCCTGCTCATGATGGTGTTCGCTGGAACCGGCGGCGGCGGCGGTGGCCTTCTGGGTGGTCTCCTCGGCGGCTTGCTCGGCCACCACCTGGCCAACAAGGCGCGAGCCCCCTCCACGACAGCTGCAGCGCCTCACGCGGCCCCTGCTGCCGCCGCAGCAGCCACATCCTCGGTCCAGCGGGGCGGCTTCGGTTCTACGGCATCTTCGAGCGGCTTCTCGACAGGCAGTTGAAACATGCGACGCATCGCAATGCCGGAACGCGCCTTCTGGCGCCAGCGCGCCAAGGATCTGGGCTTCGCGTTTCACTCACCCAATGGCGAGGTCTATTGGGACGAGAGCGCCTGCTATGCGTTCACGCTGCCCGAAATCGAATCCGAAATCGAAGACCCCGCGCAAGACCTCGAACACCTCTGCACGTCGGCCGTAGCCCGCATCGCCGGTGACGACCGCCTTTTGCAGCGCATGGCCGTGCCGCGCTCGGCATGGGAATTGATCCGTCAGAGCTGGCGTCGCAACGATCCTTCGATCTATGGGCGCTTCGATTTCTCCTATGCGGGAAATGGGCCAGCGAAGCTCCTCGAATACAACGCAGACACTCCGACCTCGCTCTACGAAGCCGCAGCCTTCCAGTGGTTCTGGCTCGAGGACCAGGTCGCCGCCGGCAAGCTCCCGCAGGGGACCGACCAGTTCAATTCGATCCACGACAAGCTCGTCGCCCGTTTCGCGGAGCTGTCCGGCCAGGGCGCGCTCTATCTGACGACCGTCGCCGACAATACCGAGGACCGCGGCACCGTCGACTATATCGCCGACTGCGCCAGCCAAGGTGGCTCCGAAACGCGCTTCATAGCCATCGGCGACATCGGCATGGGCAAGGACGGCCAATTCTACGATCTCCAGAACAAGCGCATCGAGCGGCTGTTCAAGCTCTATCCCTGGGAGTGGCTGTTCAACGAGAGCTTCGCCTCCGGCCTCTCCGTCAGTTACACCGCATTCCTGGAGCCGCCCTGGCGTGCGCTCTTGTCGAACAAGGGCCTGCTCCCCGTGATATGGGAGATGGCGCCCAACCACCGCAATCTCCTGCCGGCATACTTCGCCGACGATCCCGCCGCCCGCAAACTCGAAGGCAATTGCGCGGTAAAGCCGCTCTATTCGCGCGAAGGCGCCAACGTCACCCTCGTCATCGGTGGCCAAACCGTCGATCGAGCCGAGGGCGCATACGGCAAGGAAGGCCACATCGTACAGGGCCTCGCCCCGCTGCCGAACTTCGATGGCAACTATCCCGTCATCGGCGCCTGGGTCGTGGCTGGCCAGTCATGCGGCATCGGCATCCGTGAGGATGCCAGCCCGATCACCAAGAACACCTCGCGCTTCGTGCCTCACATCATCGAAGCGTAGGTCAGGCAGAGCCTTCGCGAAACCCGACGCATCAGCCCGTAGGCTGGGTCGAGCAAAGCGCGACCCAGCTATTCCGCTGCCACTCGGCGCGCCGCCTCCCTCAAAGTGCGCTTCAGGTCGGCAAAATACGGCATGTGCTCGACCTCGATACCGTGCCGCGGCGTATCCTTGTAGGTCTCGCGAACCCATGCCGCGCGCGCATCGATTTCGTTCAGCATCTCCGGCCGCGATGGCAACTTCGCACGCCCCGCCTCGTGCTCGCTGATCCACCGGCTCTGCCCCTCCGCGATCCAGTTCAACGCGCTGTCGGAGTTGAGAAAGCCGAGGAAGTAGATGCCGCGCCAGACCGGCGGCACCATCCGCATGTAGAGATCGAGCCCGTTGTCCTTCGGCGCGATCACGCGGCTATCGACAAAATCGATATCGATGAGATATCCTGTCGCCACGATCAGCGTGTCGAACTCCTCGCTCGTCCCGTCGCTGAATGCGATCCGCCGGCCTTCGATGCTCTGGATGCCCTGCTTCACGACCACACGCTGATATCGGATGTGATTGACGATGTTGGCATTCGACGTCGCGTGCACCTTCTTGGCCGTGGCCGGAAACCCGAGCGCCGACATCTCGCCTTGCACGATCCACACGAGCGCACGCACGATCCGGTTGCGCATCGATGCCGGCACCCACGGCTTGTAGAGCCCCTTCACGACGTCCCAGAACGGCCGGCCGAAAACGAGCTTCGGGAAGATGAACGCATTCGATCGCGCGACCAGCACCAGACGCGGCGTCACGGTCGCCAGATCGCTCGCGATGTCGAGCGCACTGTTGCCGACACCGACGACGCACACGCGCTTTCCCACGAACGGCGCCGGCTCCTTGTAGTGATGCGAATGCAGATACTCGCCCGTGAACGCATCGCGCAACGCAGGCACCTCCAGCGGCTTCGTCAGATGCCCCGTCGCCACGATCACGCTGTCGTAGCGTGCAATCTCCCCGCCCGCGATCTCGACCTCCCAGACGGGCTTATCCTCGCTGTAATCGGCGGCCGGCGAAACGCGCTCGACCTTCGTGTTGAAACGTATGCGCGGCCTCACCCCGAAGTACTCGGCATAGCGCGCGAGATACCGCGCCATGTCGCGATGCGATGGAAACGGCGGCACGCTCGCCTCGAACTCGAAGTCCGAAAAGCTCGTCAGGTTCCGCGCGGTGTTGATGTGCAGCGTCGAGTACGCCGACGATCTCCCGTTGTCGTTCTGGAACACCCACATGCCGCCGGCGCGGCTGCCGATCTCGTAGACCGTCACGTCGAAGCCCGCCTCGAGCATGTGCTTGGCCGCACAGATGCCCGCCGCCCCCGCCCCGATGACAGCTATCGATTTTTTGAATGTCATCGCGTCCCCTGAAAAGCGTCTCCCTTCGCTCACGATAGCATCAACTTTCACCCCGCCTCCACAGATGCTGCAACCTTTCTGCGTTCCCGGCCGAGCGACGAGCGAG
>CAMDMH010000163.1 GCA_945901835.1 Devosia equisanguinis
CATTTTCCATTCCCCGATTTATCCCCACCCCTCTCCACTCCCGCATACTCCCTCGCAGCTTTCCTCACGAACGGGGCGTGGTCGACCGCACCTCCATGCGCGGAAAGCGCGGTGTGTGGAGAAGCGGGGCGTCGGGCCAGCGCATCCACAACGCAGGTATCGCTTCCACCCGCACCAAGCGCCGGCGACGGGGCGAGGCAGGGGGGATCAAACAGGCCCACGGTTATACGGTGATGCGCCAATGCATCTCCGGGTGACCCGTCTCCGAACGCGATCCCAGCGGAAAAAGCCGCAGCGGGCGCTGCTGTGAGCAGCCCATAAAATTACATAGGGTTGCCGGCAGTGCCCGCTCCCGTTCGAATTCATCCCATCGTGGGCCACGTCGTGGAATGCCACGACGGGACGATACCGCATATCCCTAGCGCTTTGACAGCGCGGCGCGATCACCTCAAAGATGGCGGCAACCATCACAACCACGAGCGACGCGAGCCCCTCATGCCTGCCGCCGACCATCTGCCCAAGGTCCTCTCGACCGTCGATCGCAACCATCAGGCCGGCCTCGACCGCCTGTTCGATCTCCTCCGCATCGACAGCGTCTCGACCGATCCGGCCTATAAGCCCCGCTGCCAGGCCGCTGCCGAGTGGTGCGCAGCGCAACTCCGCGAAATCGGCTTCGACGCCTCCGTGCGCCCGACGACGGGGCACCCCATGGTCGTCGGCCACGATCGCGCGAAAGTCGGCAAGGACACCAACCATCTGCTCTTTTACGGCCACTACGACGTGCAGCCGCCCGATCCGCTCGAGCTTTGGACGACCTCGCCCTTCGAGCCGCGCATCGCCACCGAAAAGGGCAACGGCAAGGTCATCGTCGCCCGCGGCGCGCAGGACAACAAAGGTCAGCTGATGACCTTCATGGAAGCCGCCCGCGCCTGGAAGGAAGTAGCCGGCGAATTGCCCTGCGCCGTCACCGTCCTCATCGAAGGCGAGGAGGAATGCGGCAGCCCCAGCCTCCCCGGCTTCCTCAAGACCACGGCCAAGGAACTGCGCTGCGATCTGGCTCTCGTCTGCGACACCAGCCAGTGGAGCAAGGACACGCCGGCCATCACGACGATGCTGCGCGGCCTCGTCGGCCTGGAAATCTTCATCGAAGGCCCCTCGCGCGATCTCCACTCGGGCATGTTCGGCGGCCCTGCGATGAACCCGATCCGCGCACTCGCCGCGATCATGGCCGACATGCACGACAAGAACGGTCGCGTTACCGTAACCGGCTTCTACGACGGCATCGAGAAACTCACACCCGCCCAAAAGAAGCAGTGGGACGCGCTCGACTTCGACCCCAAAGCCTTCCTCGGCCAGATCGGCCTCGCCGTGCCCGCCGGCGAGTCCAAGGCCAGCGTGCTGGAGCAAGTCTGGGCCCGCCCGACGCTGGAGTTCAACGGCGTCACTGGCGGCTACCAGGGCGTCGGCTCTAAAACCGTCATCCCCGCCGTCGCCTCCGTCAAGATCACTTGCCGCCTCGTTCCCGGCCAGGACCCGAACAAGATCCTCGCCAACTTGAAGGCATTCGTGAAGGAGCGCACCCCCTCCGATTGCAAAGCGCGCTTCGGCGAAGGTCGCGGCGGCAAGGCCATCGCCTTCGACACCACCGCCCCCTACATGCAGGCCGCCGCCAAGGCGCTGGAACAGGAATGGGGAAAGCCGACCGTCATGATGGGCTGCGGCGGCTCGATCCCGATCGTCACGTCTTTCAAAGACGCCCTCGGCATGGACACACTGCTCGTCGGCTATGGCCTCGACGACGACCGCATCCATAGCCCCAACGAGAAATACAACGTGACGAGCTTCAAGAAGGGCGCGCGAAGCTGGGCCCGCATCCTCGCGGAATTGGCGGCGTTGAGGTAGCCCGCCATGACGGGCTGCGGGACCACTCTCACTTGCCATGACGCCGCACGCCCTGTTACGTGTTGGAAGAGGTGGGGGTCAGTCGGGCGGTCGAACGCCCTTCTCAGTTTTGCGTTTGGGCACCGTGCGAATCCTTGGACTAGTCAGCGACACGCATGACAGCGGCATTGCGCTCTTACGCAACGGCCATCCCGAACTCGTGATCGAGGAAGAACGCCTCTCCCGCCGCAAGCATACGACCCGCTTTCCCGAGCACGCGTTGCACGCCACCTTCGGCGACCGTGGCATCGGCTTGGCGGATATCGAAGCGATCACGATACCTTGGGACGTCGCCAAGCTGCGCCGCACGTTTGCAGCAGCCCTGCTGCGCCGCTTCCCCGCAAGCCTCGACCTCCTGAAGCCCGCCGCACGGCCCACTCAGCGCGACGGAATCCTGGTTCTCAATCATCGCATTACCCGAAATCTGCGCCGCCACTTCGGCACCAGCAAGCTGCCGCCGGTCATCAATGTCGGCCATCACGATTCCCACGCCGCCGCCTTCTTCGTCTCGCCCTTCGAGGACGCGACGGTCCTCGTCATGGACGGCTACGGTGACGATGCCTCGACCAGCGTCTACACGGGCAAGGGCAATCGCCTGGAACGGCACTGGCAGACCGGCATCTTCAACTCGCTCGGCATGGTCTACACCTTCCTCACCCGCTATCTCGGCTTCGGCGGCTTTGCCGAAGAAGGTAAGGTCATGGCCCTCGCCGCGATGGGCGGGCCGGATATGGTCGAGCGCTTCCGCAAGCTGATTCACCTCGACGACGATGGCCGCTACCGCATCGACATGTCGTATTTCGACTACGACGCCCACGCGATGTTGAAGCCGTTCAAGCCGAAGTTCTACGAAACCTTCGGCCCTGCCCGAATGCCCGGCGAGCCGCTGGAGCAACGCCATCTCGACATCGCGTTCGCGCTCCAGGCCGTCACCGAGGAAGCGATCCTCCATATCGCACGGCATCTCGAACGACGGTTCCCATCGCGCAATCTCGTCATCACCGGCGGCGTCGCGCTGAATTGCGTTGCCAACGGCCGTGTCGCTCGCGATACCGGCTTCGAGAACGTATGGGTGCCGCCCGTCGCCTCCGACACCGGCGCCCCGCTCGGCTCGGCGTTGTGGCACTATCATCAGACGCTCGGCCGTCCGCGAGACTTCGTTCTCGACCGCGTATCGTACGGCCTCGAATACGGCCCCGAAGCGATCGAAGCTGCCCTTCGCGCACGCGGCCTGCGCTTCGAGCACCTGCCCGGCGCCGGCATGCAACACCGGATCGCCGCCGACCTTGCAGCAGGTCGCATCGTCGGATGGTTCCAGGGCCGGTTCGAAATGGGGCCCCGCGCCCTCGGTAACCGCTCACTGTTGGCCGACCCGCGCCGCGCCGACATGAAGGACATTCTCAATAGCCGCATCAAGAGCCGCGAAGGCTTTCGCCCGTTCGCTCCGGCCGTACTCGTCGAACAGGCAAGCCGCTTCTTCGAT
The DNA here is from genome assembly GCA_945901835.1 of Devosia equisanguinis. Lineage (GTDB taxonomy): Bacteria > Pseudomonadota > Alphaproteobacteria > Rhizobiales > Hyphomicrobiaceae > CAMDPA01. Next base: position 3,425 of record CAMDMH010000163.1, read on the forward strand.
CTGGAGGGGCCCGACCCGTTCATGACCAAGGCCCCTCGTGTCCGAGAAGAAATGCGGCATCTGATTCCGGCCGCCGTTCATGTCGACGGCACCGCACGCGTCCAGACCGTCGAGCGCGACGCCAACCCGCGCTACTACGACCTGATCGAGGCCTTCGGCGAACTGACCGGCGTCCCCGTCCTGATCAACACCAGCTTCAACGAGCGCGAGCCGATCGTCGCCCGCCCCGAGGAAGCGATCGATTGCTTCCTGCGCACCGACCTCGATATCCTCGCGCTCGGCGATTTCTACTGCGCCGACCGCGGCCAGATGAGGACCGCGGGAAAGGCTCCCTTCATGGCAAGCGAAGCGCGTGACCGGGTCGCGGCCGCGCCCAGCCAGGCATGAACGCCAAATTTCGGCCAGCGGACCGCTGGGTGCAGGCGCTCGCTATCGCCGCCGGGCTTGCCCTTCTCGTGATCGGCGTCCGCTTCTTTGCGGTCCCCCATCAAGCCGCACGCTTTTTTGGGCTCGCGACCCCACCGGGCCAGTTCGACCTCCACTATGTCGTCGCCCTTCGCGATTTGTGGCTTGCCCTGATGCTGATCGGACTGGCGGCCCTTCGCGAGTGGCGTGCCCTGTCCCTATCCCTTGGCTTGGGCGCCCTCGTCTGCTTCGCCGACGCCGCCATCGTTGCCTCATCCAGTGGCCGTGGCAGCGCCATCGCGTTTCATGTCGCGTCCGGGATCTACTGTGCCACCCTGGCATACGCTTCCCACAGCCGCAGCCGTAATTCTCACTGACGCGTAAACCATACTTGCGCATACCCCGCTGCGCGCCATATTCAAGGGAGTTGTCTGCGCACGCCCCCGCACGCAGCGGCACAGTTCGCACAAACGGGGAAACACTGCCGTCTTTTCGTCATACCCCGGACATCACATTGCCCACGCACTACATGAACGTGCAGGCTGCCGACATGCGCGTCGCTGAGAGACTTCGCCGGGCCCGTTCGATAGGCCAATTGTGCCGAAATCGACCCGAACCGGAAACGAATACAGCGGGCAAAGGTCGCTCGAGCGGGCCTGGAGGGCTTGAGACATGAACGTTCTTCTGCCGCCGAGCGTCGTAGACTGGCTGCTGTCCGGCAAGAACCTTCTGTCCTTGCTCGGCATGCTGATCGGCGTATCGATCGTCATGCTGGCCATCGCCAGCCTGTTCCGGACAAGGCAGGCATCGCTTGCGACCGCCCCGGCCGTATCCGCGCGCCGCCGCAAGCAGTTCGACGAAATGGCTTCCCGCTGGCAGCTCCTCCTACTTGGCGCAACAGGCTTCATACTATCGCTCGCCTCCGGTTACACGACCTGGATGGGCATGACGAACTTCACCGGCGAGAAAATGCTCTCCCTGATGGTGACCTTCGGCATCCAAGGCGTGATACTGATCGTCGCCTGGCTCATCGGAGAAAGCTTCGCCTCGGGCATGAACCGCCGTACGCCTGAAGGCAAACCCGCAGGCCGCTTCGATGCATTGATCGGCGTCGTGCTCGCGATCCTGGTCGTCGCGGTTACGTTCTATTGGGTGCTCTACTCCAGCGGCACTTTCGGCTTCACCAAGTCCGGCGTATCGCATGATTTCAACTGGTCACGGTTCGCCGACATATCCGCTTACTTCGCAGTTGGTCTGATCGTGGTAGCCGTGCTCGCCTTCAATTTCGCGCGCGGACGCGAGAATTCATTGGCACTGCCGTATGTGCAGAGCACCCGCATCATCATCAAGAATGCTGTGCTGTGGGTGATGTTCCTCGCCTGTATGGCGACATCCGTGTTCTTTTCCTTCGACAGCCTGTTCACTGCAATCTTCCCGAAGGACGAGCGCGTTCGCGCCACCCAGCTTCGAGCCCAGAACCAGGTCGCCGGCATGGTCGCCGACATCGGCACGACCATCGAAACGCGTCGATTGACCGAGATCGACCGGTTGTTCCAAGTGAAGGGCTGGCAGGACTACGACAAGCACCTCTCCAATCTCGCCGAAAAGTCCCAGGGCGCGCAGAAGCAGATCGAGGACTATTTCAACGCGCAGATCGAGGACAAGAACCGCGCGGTCAAGCAGCAGCAGGAGCGCATCGCCAGCGCCCAAAGCGGCAGCGCAGGCCTCCTGTCGAAGAAGAACACGCTGACGGACGAGATCTCGCGCCTCAAGGGCGAGCGTCCCTCGCTCGCTGCCCACTACGCGGAAAAGAAGACCGAACTCGACAACCGCGCCAAGGGCGTGGATGCCAAGCGCGTCGAAGCGCAGGCAGAGGACCGCGGCGCGGAAGGGACGCTGAAGAAGGGCCAGGGGCCGATCTACCGCCAGATCATGACCGATCTCGCGCGCCTTCAGGACGCTTATAAGATCCAGGAAACCCGCGTTCGCGACAGCCAGCAGCGGCTTGCCGGCACCGACACGCGCATCGCCCAGCTCGAGCGCGAACTGGCCGCCGTGGATGGCGACCTCGCCAAGTTGAAGGGCGAAGCCGAAACCGCGCAGCAGCGCATCAAGTTGACCCAGTAAACCGGCGAAAACGACAATCAGCCGCGCATCGACCCCTCGCGCGTCCAGCCCGCATTTGAACGCGCCCGCCTGGAATTCCGCCAGGAGCCGACTCGTGAGCGCCTTGCCGCACTGCATCAACAGTGCTCGCAGCTCTACAACGCTATGGTCAGCACACCCGCTACCAAGGATAGGGTGCGCGGCATCGACTGCGACCCCAAGCAAGCGACCGAAGCCGCCGCCGTCATGTTCTCGCTCAACGACGGCTTGAAGACATTCGCAGCCGGTTGCGCTGGCGGCGACAAGATGGCCGCCCACAACACCACCGACGCGCTCTACGGCTCCGCCCGCAAATGCCTTGCCGACTCGGGGCTTCCCGCGCGGGAGACAGACGAGCTTCGCACAAAGATCAACTTCCTCGAGCTGTCGCGCGACGACAAGGCGCATCCCTTCGTCGGCACGATCAATGCCTTCAACGACGGCAACCGCCTCGCGTATCTCGCCCTCGCCATCGCCATCGCGATGGACAGCCTGATCTTCATGTCCGGCCTGTTCGCGGCCAACGCCGTGCGCTCGCCCTTGTCCGACGTGCCCAGCAACAAGGCTCGCTCCGGCCGCCAGCTCGAAGCGATCGTCGAGAACGCGCTGCTGCCCGACACCTTCGACAACGCCAGAACCGTGCTCAACGCGATGCGCCCGATGACGCCACACGACGGCTTCACTGCCCGCGTCGTCCTCGAGCCCAATGATCCTCACGCCCACGACATCCGCCGCGTGCTTAATGCCGCCGCCACCATCGGCGCCGTCCGCCACGTCGACTCGCACAACGAAGTGTACGAAGTTCGCTCGGAGCTGTTCGAGTTCCTCTCCGTCGTCTCCAAGAAGGCGTTC
>CAMDMH010000164.1 GCA_945901835.1 Devosia equisanguinis
TCACCGCAATCGTCGGCGGCACCAGCAGCGGCGGCGGAAACGGCGCCTCGGCGTCTTTGTCCACGACAGGTTCGATTTCGACCACCGGCGACAACGCCAGTGGCGCTGTCGTGCAGTCGATCGGCGGCGGCGGCGGTATCGGGGCAGGCTCGCTTCATATCGTGACTGGTACTGCGAAATCGATCGTCCTCACGACCGGCGGGTCGGCGGGAACGACCTCGCAAGGGGCTGCCGCGACGTTGACCGCAGCCAAGCAGACCGTGACATCAGGCGCTCTCGCTCATGGTCTCGTGGCGCAATCGATCGGCGGCGGTGGCGGCGTTGCCGGCTTCGTCGGCAAGAACGGCATCCAGACGCACGACGGACTTTCGATCACCGTCGGCGGCCTCGCCTCGGCGACCGCGACACCCGCGATAGGCGGCGCTGCAGGCGCTGCATCCGTTTCATCTGCCGGCGTCGTCGTGACCGGTGCTGGCGCCAGCGCCGTCGTCTCGCAATCGATTGGCGGAGGCGGTGGACTGGCAGGTTTCTTCAGCGGCGGCGGAATAGGCCCGGCGTTGACCGTGGCGAGGCTGGGCGGTGCCAGCTCAGGCGGCGCAGGCGCGGCAGCGGCCTCGACCAGCAGCGGGGCGGTTTCGTTCAGCGGTGCCGGCTCCGTCGGTCTCGTGACACAGTCCATCGGCGGTGGTGGCGGCGCCATTCAAGTCGTCGGCGCCAGCGCATCGGGGGCCAGCCTCGTGCTCGGCTCTAGCAACGGCGCCGGTGGCGACGGCGGCGCTGTATCAGTGTCGAACAACGGCACGATCAACTCGACCTCCGACGGCGGGCATGCCGTTATCGCTCAGTCGATCGGCGGCGGCGGCGGCTTCTTCACGGCCGTCAATCAGGCGGGAGCCCTCCTGCCGGTCTCGATCACGGCAGGCAGTGGTGGTGCCGGCGGCAGCGGCGGCCAAGTCACGGTCGACAACACGCAACTGATCGCCACAAACGGTGCATCAGCGTCGGGCATCATCGCGCAAAGCATCGGCGGCGGCGGCGGCCTCGTCGGTGGCGGCATGTTTGCCTCGACCTTACCGGCGACCTGCCCGTTTGCGGGAAGCGTCGGCGGGGCTGGCAACGCGGGCAGCGTCACCGTCACGAGTTCGGGCCAGATCCAGGTTGCGGGCGCCAATGCCTTCGGCATTTTCGCCCAGAGCGCTGCTGGCAGCGGCTCGACTGGCGGGGTCGATGTCCGCGTCACCGCCAATGTTCAGGCGACCGGTGGCAATTCGACCGGCATACTCGCTCAGAGTTCGGGTGGCACAGGCAATGCCGATATCAATATCGGCGTAGGCTCGGGCGCGACCGTCGGCGGCGGCAATGGACTGGGCGCGGGCATCTCTTTCCTGATGGGTGCTGCCAACAAGCTCGACAATGCCGGTATCGTCACGTCGGCTCTGGGCGTCGACGGGTACGCGGTGCGAGGCACGACCGGCAACGAGCAACTCCTCAATACGGGCGTGATCTCCGGCTCGGTCGATCTTGGAGGTGGAGCAAACACCTTTGCCAACAAGGCCAATGCGACCTTCATGTCCGGCACGACCGTCAATCTGGGAAGCGCCAACGCTCTGACCAACGACGGTTTGCTGTCGCCAGGCGACTATCAGCGCGTCCTCACCACGAGCCTCACCGGCAATCTCGTGCAGTCGGCGCTCGGCACTTTCGGCGCCGATCTCGACCTCAAGCGAGGCACTGCCGACCGCATCGATGTCATCAGGACCGCCGCGCTGTCCGGCGTCGTGGCGATCAACCTTTTCGCTCCGGCGAGCACGGTGCAAGCAGCGAAGCCCGGCACCCAGGATATCGTCCTCGTCAGCGCGACGGGCGGCACGAACCATTCCGGGCTCGTTCTGGTGGCTCCGACGACGGCCGTGATGGGCTACTCGCTGCAGTATCCCAATGCCACCGACGTGGTGTTGCGCAGCGTGCTCGACTTTGCTCCCGCAGGACTGGTGGGAGGCAATCAGGCTGCCGTCGCCGCGGCCGTGAATGCGATCCAGACCGCCCAGTCCTCGCCGCGGTTCGGACCGATTGCGACGGCGCTGTTCTTCCAGCCCAACGCAACGGCGCTGGGTGCTGCATACGACTCGCTCTCGGGCTCCGCGACATCGGGCGGCCAACAAGCATCGTTCGCGGCCAACGACAACTTCATGGCCTCGGCTGGACGACAGGCCGCGTTCTGGCTGTCAGGAGAGAAGATCGACACGAGCGGCTACTCCGTAACGACCGGCAATGTGGCCGGCAGTCAGTTCGAGGGCTACTCCGGCCTCGGCGGGCCGGTTGCAAAGGTGCGCGCCTCCGAGGCTGCAAATGCGGTCCCCGGACCAAGCCGGTGGCGGTTCTGGGCAATGGGTTTTGCAGGCACTGCCTCGACTGCCGGCAATGCCGCGATCGGCTCGGCTGCTTCGAGCCAGCGGGGTGCAGGCACAAGCGCCGGAGTTGATTTCCAGACCTCGCCGAACGTTCTCGTCGGCTTCGCAAGCGGCGGCGGCGGCTACGGGTTCAGCTCACCTGGCCGGGCGACCTCGGGAACGTCGGAATCGGTTCATATCTCGACTTACGCGGCCTATCGGAACGGGCCGTTCTATGTGTCGGGTACACTTGCTGCCAGCATCTTCGACAACGAGATCAGCCGCTTCGCGGCAGTGCCCGGCACCGAGCTGCAACTGCCCGGCGGAGCCGTCGGCATCGCCGGACTTGCCGAAAACCTGAAGGGTCGCTTCACCAGCCGGTCGATCTCCGGCGATTTCGAAGCGGGATTCAGGCTGCAGGCTGGCGCGCTGGAGATCACGCCATCCGCGGGCGTTCAGTTCGCGACGCTGCGGTCCGATGCCTACGGTGAAACGATTGCAACGGGTGGCCAGAGCCTGCTCGGCCTGTTCTATTCCGGTCGTGTGATCACGTCCCTGCCGACTTCTGTGGGATTGCAGATCAAGGCCGATGCCGATCTCGCGCCCAACATGGTTCTTTCGGGCTGGGCGCGCGCGGCCTGGCGCCACGAGTGGATGACCGACCGGTCGACGGAAAGCGCATTCCTTTCCGCGCCCGGCTTCAATTTCGTCGTGCGTGGTGCTCTTCCGGCTGAAGATTCGCTCCGGGCCAGCGTCGGCGCACGGCTGACGATCGATCCGCGGGTCTCTTTGTTCACCACATTCGACGGGGACTTCTCCAAGAACGGTTCGGGCTACACGGGATCGGCCGGCGTCAGGATCCAATGGTGACCGGCCGGTGCAGCAACGAGCCCGAAGGCAGCCGAACGAAACAAAGTTGTTCGCCCATGAGCGCTCACGAACTACGAATGGCCGGATAGCGTCATGAGTGTCCGTTGGTCATGATCCCGGTGCCAGTGTCGAAAGCGGTAAAGGAGTTCCAGCCCGATGCAGATGCGTGCCTTGATTGCGGCGTCAGCCGTGTTTGCGCAGGTTCCAGCCGTTTGCGCTCAGACGGGGACGCAAGCTCCTGCCGCCGCCGCTGCTCCCGCCAGTGCAGACTTGACGACCGCTACGTTCGGCGATTGGCAACTCCGCTGCCGCGCCGCAGTGGCAGCGTCGGCTAACCAGCCGGCGATCCCGCGCATCTGCGAAGTCATTCAAAGCGTCATCATTCAAGGCCAATCGGCGCCGTTCGCGCAGTTGGCATTCGGCAAACCGACCCCGAAGGACCCCGTGCATCTCACGACGGTTCTGCCGACCAACATCGCATTTCCCAGCACGGTCAAGATCGCCGTCGACGACAAGGACAAGCAGCCCGTCGAGTTGGCTTGGACGCGCTGCTTGCCGGGCGGCTGTTTTGCCAGCATCGCCACCAGGGACGACTTCCTGAAGCGCTGGCGGGCCCTCGAAGAAGGCGGCCGGTTCATTTTCAAGAATGGCGCAGGCCAGGAGATCATCATGCCGTTTTCCTTCCGCGGTCTGTCCCGCGCGCTCGACGCGCTCGCCAAGGAAGGTTGAAGACGGAGGTTGACGCACGGAGGTTGACGCGAGGCCTCGACAAGACGACGCGACCGGCGGCGCGCTCATCGAAGTCGATCGCAGCAGGCTCGGTGTGTGCAATTGGAATGACGTAACTTTGTGCGGCACACCATCAGAATAGGAGCCTTGGGTTGCTTATGACCGACCCGACGTTGGAAACCGGCGCGTAGTCGATAAGCGGATCGTACTTCACTTTGGACAGCGCCGGCAGGATCGCCATCTGCGGCAACGCGACGGTCATCAGGGTGTAACCGTCGGGAGCGGCGGTCTTCACCGCGTCCATCGCGATCTAACCGCTCGCGCCCGAACGGTTCTCGACGACGAACTGCTGATTGAACAGGGACACGCCAAACGGGCGCTCACGTGAAATGTAGTACGTTCCCGGAAGCCGAGCCGGCCAGCATCGATCCGACGCAGATTTGCGCCGTGGTCGCCGGCAAACCGAGTGGCAAGGCCACCCCGGACCTTTACATTTTCGCCAGGCGCAATGCGGCCAGCGCTATCGCCAGAACGCACCCACACCAGGCTTCGCACTGAAAGAACACGGAGAAAGGGGGCGGTCCCGCAGGTCCTGACACCGGTCTCATCACGGCAACGGTCGCAATCGAACCCTCGCCGGCTCGATCGTAACGAACGAGCCACGCAGGCGGTCACCGGGGTTGGAGAGGCATTGCACGACACGCGCACCTTGGCTGGCGACCGACAGACTCTCGACCGCAACGATGACCACGCCGCACATCGGCAGTCCGAACCGAATGCACAACTCACCGAAGTCGTAATCCTCGGTCGACAGGATGCGATCCCGCGCGTAGGCTTCGGCGAGCACCGTCTCGTCATCGCCGGAGGGGCATACGTCGACGGTGCGCACCACGTCGAAACCGACATCCCGCAGCGCGCGCACGATCCGGCCCGAGAAGCATTCGTCGGTAAAGAATGCAACCATCACCGGGCCGCGAAGATCTGCTCGTGAGCAAGATGATCGGCGGCAAAAGCTTGTGCCGCGCGAACGTCCTCGACTGTCAGTGCGGATAGTTGGCGACGATGTCATCGACCGTCTCGCCGGCCGCGAAGCAGCGCAGGATGTGCTCAAACGTAATCCGCGCACGGCGGATCGTCGGCTTCCCGAAAATCACCTTGGGGTCGGACTTGATGCGGGGATGCGTGTTGGTCATGGCGGCAGTGCTTGCGCAGGCTGTCGGGAGCGACATCATAGCACGATCCAACGCTATACGTGAAAGGGAGGCAAACCCGGCGGGCATGACCTCGTGAACCCGCGCCCTCACTTCAGCACACGGGGTCCGCCCCAGATGCCAACCACAACTGCAATCCCACACGTATCCCCCGACCTCGCCGCCGGATATCGGCGCCAAGCAGAGGATTCGAGCCGCGCCGCATTCACAACGTCGGCAATTTCTTCGCCCACGCTGTGACCAGATACTTGCAGCGCCCCACCGTTCGATGGCAGCAAGGACGAGATCGACAGGGACCACCAGCATGCGCACTCCCTTCACCATCGGCGGGCATAGCGTCGCTCCAGGCGAGCGCAAGATCATCGTGCTGCCGGTATCGAAGCTGTCGAACCACACGCCGGTGACGCTGCCCGTCCACGTGCTGCACGGCGAGAACCCCGGCCCGACGATGTTCGTGTCCGCGGCGGTGCACGGCGACGAGTTGAACGGCGTCGAGATCATCCGCAGGGTGCTGCGCACGCTGGCGCCGGGTAACATCAGGGGCACGCTGCTGTGCGTGCCGGTCGTCAACGCCTACGGCTTCATCGGCCGCTCGCGCTATCTGCCGGACCGCCGTGACCTGAACCGCGCATTCCCCGGATCTCCCAATGGCTCGCTCGCCGCACGGCTGGCGCATCTGCTGCTGACCGAGGTGGTCAAGCGCTGCCAGGTAGGGGTCGATCTCCACACCGCCGCGATCCATCGCGTCAACCTTCCGCAGATCCGCTGCGATACGAAGCTGAGCCCCCGCAGCCACGATCTCGCGATGGCGTTCGGCGCGCAGGTCATCCTCGAAAGTGCGGAACGCGCGGGATCGATGCGGCGCGCGGCGCGCGAGAGCGGCGTCGACGTGCTGGTCTACGAAGGCGGCGAGGGCCTGCGCTTCGACGAGTTCGCGATCCAGGCGGGCGTCGACGGCATCGCGCGTGTCATGCTCCGGATCGGCATGCTCGAAAGCCCCGACGACGGCGACGAGAGCCGTGGATCGGGACCGGCACGCCCGACGACGAACATGATTCGCCCGCCGCTGGTCGCCAATGCCGCCAGGTGGGTCCGCTCGCCCGAAGGGGGAGTCCTGCGCACCCACAAGCGCATCGGTGACGCCGTCACCGAGGGCGAGACGATCGGGGTCATCTCGAACCCCTACGAGGAGGCGGACACGCCGGTAAAGAGCCCACGACGCGGCGTGATCGTCGGCGCCACCACGCTGCCGATCGTGAACATGGGCGACGCGCTGTTCCATGTCGCCTGGAGCGAGGAGATGACAGCCCGCGCCCCCGCCCACCGCGAGACGGCCGAGCCGCTGATGGACGAGGACGAAATCATCTGACCCGGCAGGCGCGTGCCCGGGTTTCACCACGACACGCCCTCGAACGCGTTCTTGACACCCCGCCCACCCCGTCGGTATATCCGGGCACCCATGGCGGGGTAGCTCAGCTGGTTAGAGCGGCGGAATCATAATCCGTAGGTCGCCGGTTCAAGTCCGGCCCTCGCTACCAATCTTATCAATGACTTGAGCCGACAGCCCTGCGAGCACCAGAGGCGCTTGCGGGAGTTTTGCGGGAGGCACCCGAAAGTGCCCCTTT
>CAMDMH010000165.1 GCA_945901835.1 Devosia equisanguinis
AACCAGTTGAAACTATTCGAGAGTTAGCCAGACACTAGTGAGCGACGGCCCACTTTTCAGACGATCGAGGTAGATCACTTTTCAGGAGTTGGACCAGATGCAGGCCAGAGCAATGCTATTTATCGCGACCTCCGTGTGCGCCGCGATAACATCGGCGTCTACGACCTTCGCCGCCGAAGTGAAGGTCCTCGCCGATAGTCCGCTTCGTGTTCCACTCAACCGCATCGCCGCCGATTTCCGGGCGGACACCTCCCACTCCGTCGTCATCGAATTCGGCTCGGCTCCCTCCCTCAAGGCCAAGCTGGCGGCCGGCGAAAAGGCCGACGTGCTGATATCGCTCGCCAACGATATCGAGGATATGGCGCGGCAGGGAAAACTGGGGGCGGTCGAGGCGAAGTTGGCGCAGATCAAGCTCGGCCTGGCCGTTCGGGCGGGCGTCACTCCCCCGGACATCTCGACCTTGGAAAGATTCAAAAAGGCACTCGAGAAGGCCGACACCGTCGTGCACACCAACGTCGCTTCTGGCCGCGCGTTCCTGCAGCAACTGGAAAAGATCGGCTTTGCTAAAGAATTGAAGGGCAAATTGGTGGAGGTTGGCGTCCCGCCGGGGGTCTTGCCCGAAATCATGAAGCGCTCCGGCTACGACATCGGAGTCGGGCAAATGAGCCAGATCATCGAATTCTCTGCGAAGGGTATCGCATCAGCCGGCCCGGTTCCCGGGGCTGTCCAGGTCGAGATCACTTATTCGGCTGGCGTTCTGCCGGAGGCGGTATCCGGAGAAGCCGCACGATTGTTCGTCAAGTACCTAGGCTCGCCGAAGGCCGCGGCCGCGCTGGTAGCTGCCGGCGCGAAGTAGAGTCTTCGGCACGCCTCCCGCGGGCAATGGATCAGGCCCTGGGAAGCCCACGACATCGCGATAATCGGGACCAGATAATTGGGGCTTGCACAATCCGTAAGACCGTCATAGTTAGAGCCGCGTCGTTGATCTGGCCTCCGGGCCGTCGCGGCCATTCCCATAGGTTCGGGGCTGTAGCTCAGTTGGGAGAGCGCTTGCATGGCATGCAAGAGGTCAGGGGTTCGATTCCCCTCAGCTCCACCATGTTCCCTCGACATCTGAAAGCGTCTCGCCCGAGCGGGGTACAATGCTGAAAGGCCGCACCATCGTCGTGACTGGTGCAGCCCGCGGCGTCGGCCGCGCCATCGCTGAAGCCTGCGCTCGTCATGGCGCCAGCCTCGTCCTCGCCGACATCCGCGCAGATCAATGCCGCGAAACCGCGACCGCCCTGACCGCCACAGGCGCTAGCGTCCGCTTCTCGCACGTCGATCTTGAAAGCCCGGAGTCGATCGAAGCACTGGCCGCCGACATCCGCACCCACGAAGGCCACATCCACGGCCTGGTCAACAACGCGGCCATTGCAACCGACGTCGGCGGCAAGCTCTTCGACGAGATCGACATTGCCCTGTGGGACCGCGTCATGCAGGTCAACGTGCGCGGGACTTGGCTCGTCACGCGCGCCCTCGTACCCTTGATGCCGGCAGGCAGCGACGGCCGCATCGTCAACGTCGCATCGGACACCGCTCTTTGGGGAGCGCCGAAGCTGCTCGCCTATGTCTCGAGCAAGGGCGCGGTGCTCTCGATGACGCGATCCCTCGCCCGCGAACTAGGGCCTCGTGGCATAGGCATCACCGTCGTCGCACCCGGCATCATGCGCAACGAGGCGACCGACTACGTCCCCGCCGAACGCCACCGCTTCTACGAGGACGGTCGCGCAGTGCCCGGTCCTCAGATGCCGGAAGACATCGTCGACGTCGTCGCCTTCCTGCTGACCAAGGGTGCGCTCGCGTTGACCGGTCAGGTACTTCCCGTCAACGCCGGCTTCGTCTACGTGTGACACCGGCAGCAGCCTCGCACCCCATCTACGGTTTCAAGATCAACGCCGATTTCGCCTTATCGTGAACCGCCTTCGGCGCGTTGATGACCTTCCTAACGAGATCCTCGACCTTCTGACCCGTCATCGGCAGCACGTCGAGCTTGGCTCTCTCCATCTCGGCAAGGAAGTCCTTGTCCTTCATCGTCTCGTCGAACGCCTTGCGAAGCGCTTCGAGTCGATCACCCGGTACGCCTGGCCCAACCATATAGGGCCTGCCGAATTCCTGCAGTGCTGCGACCAGCTCCAACGCTTGCTTGTCCTCGTCATTCCTGACGAACTCCCAAATCTGAGGAACTCCAGCAGCAGTTGCTTCCTTGTGCGGTGTAAGACCGTACTGCACAACGATGCGGACGATCTTGTTCGTGACGAGCTCGGGCGAGCGCGCGAAGAGAGACGACCATGCATACCCGCAAAACCCCTCGATCTCGCCACGCTGGATCGCAAGCACCAACCCATTCGAACCAGGGTAGCCGGAAACAATTCGGGTCTTCGCTCCCGCCAGATTTTTGAACAGCACCGTATGGTCGTGCATCGTCGAATTCGGCTGATCGGTGCCGAACAACACCTCCGACCTCTGCCAATTCGCGAAAGTCTTCGCCTTGGAGTCTTCGCGGATGAGGCACAGCGTCGTAAAACTAGCCACAGACCCCACATAGCCGAATTTCAGGGAGTCGAAAGTCGCCTTCGTCCTGTCACCGAGCACGGACTCCGCCAACGGGCCCGGTTGATTGGCCAGCATCACCGAACCATCGCGCGGCGCGACATCCGCAAGGTATAGGGTCGAAGTCAACCCGCCTGCCCCAGGTAGGTTGCGCACCACCAGCAGCGGATTTCCCGGGATGTAGCGCCCCATGTGCCGCGCCATGATCCGCGCATAGGCATCGTAACCACCGCCGGGCGTGGATGCCACGATCAAGTCGATCGAGCGCCCCTTGTAGAACGTACCGACGTCCTGCGCGGATGCCACAGGCGCCACCGCGAGGGCGACTGTCCATGCAAGCGCCTTCCATGCCTGTGCCCGCATTTCGTCCCCCCTCAAATCGCAGACGATGTTCCCAAATGAAATGCTATTTCAAAATGCGCACTGGAGGCAACACCCGCACCGTCGATAGCCAGCGAAAAGCTCACTTCGACTTTCCCGGCGGCGTCAGCAATTCCCGCAACCGCAACATCAACGGCTCGGGTGCCGCCTGAATCTCACCGACGAGCCGCGCCACTTCCGTCCCACTCAGCGGGTTGACGTCCAGTCCGATCCGGCCGGCATCCGCGATGTACTGCGGATCCTTCATCGTCCGATCGAATGCAAGCCGCAGCGCGTCGCCCCGCTCCGCCGGCACATCGGGCGGAAGCGCGATCGGCCGCGCGAAGGAGTATTTCAAGGTGTAGAGCCGCCACAACTCGCGATTCGTATCGTTGCTCATCAACTCCAGCGCCGTCGGCACTTCCGGGAACGCGGCAAGCCGACTGCTGCCGAAGTTCACGAGTACGCGCACCTTGCCTTCCTTCAGGAGATGAGGCCGGTTCACAGTGAGGTTCGACACCCCCGCCGAATTCGCGTGAACCTCGCCGCGCTCCATGGCGACGAAGATGTCGTTCTGGCCCGGATACCCCGTGACGAACTCGAAGATCGATCCATAGGTCCGGTTGAGCAGCAGTTGCATCGTGTAGTTGTCGGCAGCCACCGTGACCGCTCCGACCAGCAGCCGCTGCGTCTTGAGATCGGCAACCGTGCGCGCCGGCGCCGTATGCCAGACGAACAGCACCTGCGGCTCCTGCAGCGGAGTACCGATCCACGAAAAACGTCCAATATCGAATTTGAGATTGGTGCCGTCCGGCGACAGCAAACGCAGCCGCGGCTCCAGCGGAATGTTGTTGTTCGTCATGCCGAACACCGTGCCGTCGCGCTTGGCCACGTTGAACAGGTGATTGGTCATCACGAGGCTCGACGCCGCCGGCATGTTTCGCACGACGACTTGCGGATTGCCGGGGATATGCCGGCCGAGATGCTGCGCCACCGCGCGGCCCGCAACGTCATAGCCCCCGCCGACCGCCGCTCCGATCAGGAAATCGATCGTCTTGCCACGATAGAATTCCTCGACGCTTTCGGCCCGGGCAAGGCCGCTCCCGAACACCATTGCCACAAATCCAACCGCAGCGACCAGAGCCGCAATCGCGCGCATCCACGGAAGCATCACCACTCTCCAATACGTTCAGGTGCGCGCCAGCGCCGCCATCAGTTTGCCTTGGCCCGTGATCGCATCGCCGATGCCGAGCGTTTTGAAAGCAGCGTAGAACGTCGCATGCGCATACGCGACCACGGTCACACCGGTGTCGCGCTCCAGCACATCGACCGTCGCCGCCGCCTGCCACTGCGGGCACGGCATGTAGCAGGCCTCCGCGCCAAGCGCCTTGGCCCGCTCGATCACGCCGCGCGCGAAGCGATAGATCTCGCTGGGTGGCAGGTTCTGAAGCTCCTTGAACGGTAGATCTAGACCTTCCGCAGCCACCACGTCGAATCCGCTGGCGTTGAGGTACCCCGACATCGCCTCGTCGTGGCGCTTCGGGTAAGGCGAGGCGATCGCCACGCGGGTTGCCCCCACGGCACGGAGCCCCTCCATACCGGCGCGAACCCCGGTCGTCGCGGGCACACCCGAAGCCTTCCCGATCTCGCTGACGATCTTTTCCTCGAAGGCCTTGCCCCGCGAAACGACGAGGGGGCCGCCGCCGTGGATGACATAATCAACCCCTCGCGATCCCAGATAACCCGCCGCCGTCGCAACCTGCCCGAGTCCCTTGTCGAATTCTTCCGGCCGCCAGTCGTCGATGTTGCAGGTCACGCCCACAAGCCCCACGCCCTCTGGCGCAAACCGGTAGAAATCGTACGGCACAACCTCCATCACGGTCGGCGCGATGTAGCCGATGCGACGCCGCCATCCGAACATGCTGGAATCCCCTTTGGTTCTTGCTGGCCGAAATGGTACGGCCCCGCGTGTCATGCGTGCAGCGTATTCTTCAGGAGACCGGCATGTCCACCGATTGGCTCGATGGCCAAAAACGCGGCACGATCGACGCCGCCACTCGCTTCCGAACGCTTCTTTCACAGAAGGGCATCTCCACCGCCGGCGCCCACGACGGCATCTCCGGCGTGCTCGCCAAGCGCGCCGGCTTCGAAGTGCTGTACCTCTCGGGAGCCGCGTTGTCCGCTTCTATGGCGCTACCCGATCTCGGCCTCCTCACGCTCGACGACGTCGCCCGCCGCGCCCGCGAAGTCGTGCGTGCCAGCGGCCTGCCGCTGATCGTCGATGCCGACACGGGCTTCGGCGAAGCGCTAAACGTCATGCGCGCCGTGCGCGATCTCGAGGACGCTGGCGTAGCCTGCCTGCAGATCGAGGATCAGCTCCTCCCGAAGAAATGCGGCCACCTCAACGACAAGAAACTCGCGACATCAGACGAGATGTGCCGCAAAGTACTCGCCGCACGAAAGGCCGCCTCCCGCCTCGTCGTCTGCGCGCGCACCGACGCTGCCGCCGTCTCCCTCGACGAAGCCATCACCCGTGCCAAGGCTTATGCCGCAGCCGGCGCAGAACTGATCTTCGTCGAAGCGTTGACCACGCTCGACGCAATCAAGCGCGTGCGCGAGGAGATCGACGTGCCGTTGCTGGCCAACATGACGGAGTTCGGTCGCACACCATTGATCCCGCTCTCGCAGTGGAAGGCGCTCGGCTACGAAATCGTGATCTATCCCGTCTCGGCGTTCCGCGTTTCGGCCCGTGCGATCCGAGACTTCTATGCAGCGCTCGCAGCGCAAGGAGAAGTCGGGGCGCAACTCTACCGCATGATGACGCGTGCCGAACTCTACGAAACCATCGGCTACTACGACTACGAAGCGCTCGACACCTCGATCGCCGCGACGACACTGCCGTGAAACGCAGAGCGCATTCCGAGCGATGTGCACCGAAGCAGCCAGACGGCGCCGTAGGTTGGGTCAATGCCACTGGACGCGACCCAACATTCTCTCGGAAGACCGTAGATGTCGGGTCACGCTTCGCTTGACCCAACCTACTTGGAAAGCACTCTATCCTTTGCGTTGATCGAACCGCCGCTCGAACACGCTTTCTGCAATGCGGTTCTTCAGGATCTCGATGGAACCGCCAGCGATCATCCAGCCGCGTGTCCGCCGCACGCAGTATTCAACGAGGCTTTCCTCGCTGAACCCCATGCCGCCCATCACCTGCATGGCCTCGTTGGCGACCTCGAAGCCGGCGGTGTTGCATGCGAGCTTTGCCACAGCCGTATCGTAGGCAGAAGGCAACCCGCCCGCGGCTTCCGCGCCGGCAACCGCCCGATAAAGCAGCAACTGCGCTGAATCGAGCTTCACCGCCATCTCGGCGAACTTCCACTGCAGCCCCTGGAACTCGCACAAGTGCCGACCGAATTGCCGCCGCGTCTTGGCGTACTCGCGCGCGATGTTGAACGCATGCCGCCCCAGCGCCAGCGCACGCGACGAGTTGCCGAGCCGCTCCACGTTGAACCCGGAGATCTGCTTCTTGAACCCGCCTTCGCCGAGCAGCACGTTGGCTTGCGGTATCCGGCAGTTCTCGAAATGCAGCTCCGACCATTCCTCGCCGTTCATGAAACGCGACGGCTTGCCGACCGTGAACCCCGGCGCCCCCTTCTCGATCAGCACCGAGCCGATGCCGCCGACACCTGGCCCGAAGCGCACATAGACCAGGAACACCTTCGCCTCGGGACTGTGTGTCGAGAAGATCTTGGTGCCGTTGATGAGCCAGCCGTCGCCGTCTTTCGTTGCGCTCGACTTCAGTTCGGTGACGGCCGACCCTGCATCCGGCTCCGTCATGCCCAGACTGATGAGAGACCGCC
>CAMDMH010000166.1 GCA_945901835.1 Devosia equisanguinis
GAGCACGATAAGAGCTGCGTTCACCACCTCACGGATTTTGCGCAACGGATGTCGCGAAGGAATCCGCTCGTCGAGGTTCACATAGCTGAACAAAGAGCCGTTCTGGTCGTCCGATCCGCGCATGCCCCAAGCCTCCTGCCGAGGCCGCACGTGGAATCATATTCGCGCTGTCGTGTCGACTGGAGGGTTTTTCAGCGGCCGGTTAGTGAAGGACGGCGTACTGGCGCCGTCGCACTTCGTGCGGTCGGCCCTTCGGGCCGAAGCTGCACTATCTCGATTTACCTCACAACGTCGCGCCGCGGATGCGATCGACGACGGCGAGGGGATCGTCGGGTGGTTTGTCGCCGCGCCAAGCGACGTGGCCGTCTGGACGAACGAGCACGAGGCGGCAATCGTGCAGGCGCATGAAGGCGGGATCGTCGATGGTGCGATACGTCAGCGGCACACCGCGATGCACGAATGCGCGGTCGATGCCGCCGGGATCGGGCGCGCGCTGCCCCAGACGCAACAGCACGAAGCCTTTGCCGTAGAGGTCGAGCGTCGAAGACCCGTTCTGCATCCGTGCGTGCGGCGCTCGTGCGCCCGGCGTGACGCCCGTCCGGTGGACGGCTGCGGGCGCTCCACTCGTTTGCGCGTCATCACCAGCGACGATGGGCGAACCGGCATAGACCGGCGCGCTCGCCAGACCATCGGGCGTTCTGGTTCGCGCGTGCCGCGCATCGATCGTTGCGCCCAGCGCTTTGCGGGCCGCTCTTCCCGCGGGCGTGTCGAGCGCAATGTCGGGATGGAACTCGTAGGGACGTTCCTGCTTTTCGGCGTCGTCGATCGCTTCGGCGTCGGCGACGCCGCGCTTGGTCAAGGAACGGCGCTCGGCCTCGTAGGAATCGATAATGCCCGTGGTGGCCCAGCCGGCAAGCCGCGCTTCGAGTTTCCAGGAGAGATCGAACGCGTCGGCAAGGCCGAGGACGAGACCAGCACCGTTCGTGGAACGCGACTGATGCGCGGCGTCTCCCGCCAGCAGGATGTTTCCTTCGCGCCAGCGGTTCGCGACGGCGTTGCGCGCCTGCCATCGGGCCGTCGAGAACAACTGATGGACCACGGGGCGCCCCGCGATCTGCTCGAGTTCCGCCGTCGCATCGATCGTATCGGCGTTTTCCCAATGCTCCTCGCCGCGCAAAAGCAGACGATAGAGGCCGCGGCCGTCGATGCTTTCCAGCGTGCGCCAGATGCCGCTCGCATCGACGAACATCGTCTCCCCGGTCTCGTCGCCTTCGGTGTGATGCGCAAGGCCGGGTATGCGCGTATAGATCTGCGCGTAGTGGTCCGTCGGGCCAGTGCCTTCGAGGCGAAGGTCATTGCCGTCGCGGATGGTGCTGTTGCTGCCAGTGCAATCGATCACGTATTGCGCGGCGATCGTGCGGCGGTTCAGGGCTGCGAGATCGGCAACCTCGGCGAGGATGCAATCACCGCGCTGCTTCAGGCGTTCCAGTCGCCAGCGGAAACGCAATCTCGTATCGGCATGACTCGCCGCGAAATCGCGCAAGATCGGGTCGAGCTGCAACTGGTCGATGCGAACGCCGCGCTCCGGGCTACCGCTGCTCGATGGCGCCGGCTTATCGAGACGGGCGATCTCGTAGCCGGAGAGGCTCGTGCAATAGAGCACTTTCTGAAGCTCTTCCGGCATTGCCGCCTCGCGCACCTGATCGGTCAGCCCGTATCGGCGCATGAACTCCATGGTGCGCACGTCGAGCGTGAGTGCGCGCGGCTCTTCGCTACCCGTCGTCTTTTCCTCGATGAGGAGGCACGGCACGCCGCGCGCTCCAAGGCCACCCGCAAGTGCGAGCCCGACTGGGCCGCCCCCGACGATCAGAACGGGCGTTTCGATCGTCGACTGCGACGCACCTGAAATTGCCATGGGGTTGCCTCGGGCCTCCTCCTCCTAGGATTGGCCCGCGTGTTCCTCTTTCAGCAGACCGAGGCGGCGCAGCACCTCGCGATCCGTAACGTAGAAAAGGCGTGTGCGTTCCGCGTAGGCGCTGTGCTTGATCCACGTGCCCGACGGCGCGGAAAACACATCGCGCGCGCTCCACGCAAACTCGTCGCGCCCGATCTTGCTGCCACCAGAGCCCTCGACGACGCAGAACACGCTGCTTGCCGTCGTGCGGAAGCCGTTCGTCTCGACGCCCGGGGCCAGTTCGACGATGCCACAATCGAGAAAGCTCATCACGGGGCCACCGTTGGTGGGATCGGCGTAGCGCACGCGGCGCGCACCGTCCGGGCCGAGGGGCGCCTTCGATACGGCAGCCGCCGCTTGTTCCCATGGATAGCGGAACACCGGCGAGTAACCCTTGCCGCCGCCGACCGTCTCCGGAACCATCATCGACGACGTAAACGCCGCATCCGGCGGCAATTGCGGCAGGTCGTTGGGCGGGCCGGGCTGGAAAGCGTCGGTGCCGAGATAGCGGTGCAACTGCGCATCGAGAACGTCGAGCCAGACGATCGGACCGTCGCCGCTATGCTTGTGCTCATGCCAGCACCAACCGGGCGTCGTCACGAGATCTCCGACCTGCATCGGGCAGGATTTGCCGTCGACGACGGTGGTCGCGCCGTTACCCGACATGACGAAGCGCAGCGCGTTCATGGAATGGCGGTGGGGCCGCGCGCTTTCGCCGGGCTTGAGGATCTGCAGGCCGGCATTGAGATTTCGCGTGGTGCCGCCGGCGCCGCCGATCAATGGTGTATAGGGGCTGACCAGCGAGAGCACGCGACGCTCGATCGCTGCCATGGAGCGTTCGGCCAGCGCCGCGTCGATCAGCGGCTGCATGTCCTTCCAGCGCCAGACGTGGGCGCGCTCGCGGCCATCGTCGTCGTTGCGATGGGCGGCGCGGTTCTCCCACAATGGCGAGACATTATGCTCTGCCCACGGGGCGCCTACGCCCATCGCGCCTACCCCCGACATCTGCCCCTGGTCAGCCATTGCTTCGCTCCCGCTTGGAAATTCGTCGGCACCATAACACGAGGCGGCGCCGACAAGCAGCGTTCTGCATCAAGGTAAGACGCTATCGCGGTATGGGCGCAGCATGGGCTCGACATGGGGCAGCGCGGGGGCAGGTGTGGCGGGAAGGCGTCACGTCAAATTTGTTCTTTCTATATTCTTCTTTTGTTCTTGAACCAGATGACTGCGCTGATAGGGTCGAGTTCGTTGGTTCGTGGCGTCAGGAGGCAGGCATGTCGCAAGGTCTCAGTTGGGAAAGCGTGAGTTGGCGGAGTGGTACGGATCAGTATCGCTTCGAGGTCGAACGGGGCGGTCTGTTCGGACAGTTGTCGGCTCCGGGTGGGCGTTCTCTGAACCTGCCGATTGTCGTTTGGGAAGGCTTGCTCGACGCCTTGAAGGCTAACCGCTCGACACGGCAGCGTGAGCAGCAGCAGCAGTTTCCGAGCCGCTCCCGCGCACGCTGGTACGACGGCGAGATCGCGGAAGTCGCCGATGCCTACAAGTCCGGGCGCTCGATCGCGCAGATCGCGCAATCGCACAACAGGTCGGCATTTGCGATCGAGCATCAACTCGATAAGCTCGGCTTGATTTCGAATGCCGACACGTACGGACCGGATCGCGACGCCGATATGCGAGATCCGATGTTCGAGACATCTGCAATCGAGGCGCCGGCAATCGAGGCGCCGGCGTTCGATGCGTACGAACGGATGAGTGACGGCGGGCGTGGTGCGGCTGCCCTACCGATGCCGGAACGCGACAAGCGTCACACGGCCCGAAACAATGCTGCCTCGAGCAGCGGTTAAATCTCGCAATCGGGAGCGCGCTGTCCTATCTTCAGAGGCTCGCAGGCGCGGGATACCCTCGCGCGCAAACCTTCATCGCGCCATGGCAGCACGCAACAGTCCGTTGTTCGAAATCACGCCGCAGATGCTTCTGCGCGCCTACGCTTGCGGCATCTTTCCGATGGCGGAGAGCGCCGATGATCCTCAGCTCTATTGGATCGAGCCGCAGGCGCGCGGAATTCTGCCGCTCGACGCCATCGACTTGCCGCGGCGGCTCGCGCGCACGGTGCGTCAGGCCCGGTTCGACGTGACGTTCGACACGGATTTCGAAGGCGTGATCGACGGGTGCGCGGCGCCGCGCCCCGGGCGGCGCTCGACGTGGATCAACAGTCAGATCCGAAGCCTCTATCGGGATCTCTACCGGCAGGGGCACTGCCATACGCTGGAAGTCCGGCTCGACGGCCGTCTGGTCGGCGGCCTCTACGGCGTTGCGCTCGGCGGAGCGTTCTTCGGCGAGAGCATGTTCTCGACGGAGCGAGACGCTTCCAAGGTCGCCCTCGTCCATCTGTGCGCGCGGCTTATCCATGGCGGGTTCACGCTGCTCGACACGCAGTTCGTGACCGATCATCTCAAGCAGTTCGGCACGATCGAGATCGACAAGGCGGAGTTCCAGGAGCGGCTTCAGGATGCCGTAGAGCGGGTGGCGGATTTCGCGAGGCTGCCCAACAGCACACCGCCCGAGCACGTGCTCGATATCTTGAAGGCGCGCGGAGAGTGAATTCCACGGCCTGCGATCGAATTCGGAAGCTTCGGGAATGGTTCAGGTGCTCGCCGTTCGTCCTGCCGCGATAATGCCGCGCAATTCAGCGGGTGAAACAGGGGCCTGACTGATCCGGACGCCGAACGAACGCAATGCATCCTCGATCGCCGATATGACCGCAGCGGCGGCCGGGATCGTGCCGACCTCGCCTGCGCCCTTTGCGCCGAGGGGGTTATTCGGCGATGGCGATTGCGTGAAGATCGTGTCGATGCGCGGCACATCGCCGGCAGATACGATGAGGTAGTCCGCGAGTGTCGTCGTCTGCGGCTGGCCCGACGCATCGTAACGCATCGATTCGTACAAGGCATTGCCGATGCCGTGCGCGATACCGCCCACGAGCTGGCCTTCGACCAGCATGGGATTGACGAGGGTGCCGGAGTCTTGCAGCGCGACATAGCGCAGAATCTCGACGCCGCCGGTCTCGACGTCGACCTCCACTTCCGCGACGTGGGTGGTATTGGCGTAAGCGAGCGGACCGGTCTGCCACGCTTCGGCCGATTCGAGGCCCGGCGTGAGGCCCTCGGGGAATGCGTAGCCGGGCGCGCCGCGCAGCACGCGGGCCAATTCGCCGAGCGCCACGCCGCGGCCCGGCACGCCCTTGATCTCGACGCGGCCGTTGCGCAATTCGAGATCGGCTTCGGCGGTCTCCAGCATTTCGGAAGCGAGCCGCTTGGCTTTCGCCGCGACGGCGCGCGAAGCCAAACGTACGGACGAGCCAGCTGTCACGAGCTGCCGGCTCGCGAACCCACCGAGACCCAACGTCGACGCAGCGGTGTCGCCTGTGACGACGTTTATCGCCGGGGCTTCGACGCCGAGCTCTTCGGCGCAAATCTGAGCGAGTGCCGTGGTGAGCCCCTGCCCCATCTCGCACGCGCCGGTGTAGACGGAGACCTGTCCCGATGCGGCAACGCGCACGATGCCGGTCTCGAAGGGGCCGCGTCCGGTGCCTTTCACGGCATTGGCGAGGCCGATCCCGCGATGCCGGCCGCGCTTCAAGGCGGCGGCGCGGCGTGCCTCGAAGCCTGCCCAGTCGGCGGCAACGAGAACCTTTTCCTGTGCGGCCGGATAGTCGCCGCTATCGTAGACGATGCCGGCGCCGGAACGCGCCTTGAGCGGCTTCGAGTAGGGCATCTTCGAAGCCGGGATGAGATTGTCGGCGCGGAAGCGAGCGCGATCGATCCCGAGCGCGTCGGCGGCGCGGTCCATCAGCCGCTCCATCACGAATGCAGCCTGTGGGTAGCCGGCCCCCCGGACGGACGACACCGGCGCCTTGTTGGTGAAGGCGACCGTGACGTCCATGCAATAGGCCGGCAGGAGATAGGGACCGGGCACGGCGGTGGCCGAGTTGTAGGGCAGGTTCGCTGCCTTGAACGTGTAGGCGCCCTGGTCGTGGACCAGGTGTCCGCGCACACCGCGCAGGCGACCATCGCGGCCGACCGCGATCTCGGCGGTCCAATGCTGGTCGCGTTCCTGGATCGCGCCGAGGAAATGCTCGCGTCGGTCCTCGACCCATTTGAGCGGGCAGTCGAGGAGCTTTGCCGCGCAGGCGACCGCGATCTCCTCGGGGTAGACGCAGTATTTCGGTCCGAAGCCGCCGCCGATGTCGGGTGAGATGACACGGACGCGGTCGTCGTTCGTGCCGGTAGCGGCGATCACGGCCTGCTGCAGGTCGTTGGGCATCTGGGTGGAGGCCCAGACGGTGAGGCTGCCCTCGCGGCAGCGCGGCTCGACCACGATGCCGCGTCCTTCCATCGGATGTCCGCCGCCTCGATGCAAAGTGATGACATCGGAGAGCACGAGGGCATCGCCAGTGAATGCTGCGTCAGTGTCGCCATACTCGACGCGATAAGTCGCCAACACGTTCGTCGACAGCTCCGAGCGCACGGTGGGGGCGCCAGGAGCGATGGCGCCGAGCAGATCGGAGACGATGGGCAATGGCTCGTATTCGATCTCGACAAGCGAGGCCGCGTCTTCGGCCACATAGCGCGTGGAAGCGACGACCATGACGACGATCTCGCCGACGAAGGCGACTTCCTTGTCGGCCAGGATGAAGGGCGTTGCGGGCGTCGTCGCCTTGCCGGGCGCCGCGATCAGCGGCATGCGCGGGGCCGTGGCGACAGCCGCCAAATCGGCCAGCTTCAACACCGCGCGAACACCTGCGACTGCGGATGCTGCTGTCGTATCGATACGCCGGAT
>CAMDMH010000167.1 GCA_945901835.1 Devosia equisanguinis
GAATCAAGGCGCACATGGCGAACCAGGACAAGTTCGACATCGTGACGCTGCGCTCGCTGCCCGGGGCTCCCGCCGAGATCGCCGGCGACCACTACGGATTGCCATGGCCCTGCTGGGGCACGCCGGAGATGCGCCATCCCGGCTCGCCGATCCTCTACAATACGACGATGGCAGTGAAGGACGGCGGCGGCACGTTCCGTCCGCGCTTCGGCGTCGAGCGCGTCACCAAGACCAAGGTCATGGAGGACGGCAAGGAGGTCGAGAAGGAAGTCCGCGAGAGCCTGCTCGCCAAGGGCGTCTACTCCAAGGACAGCGAGATCACCGACGGCTACCCCGAGTTCACGTTCGCCATGCTCAAGCGGCTTGGCTGGGACAAGGACCTGACGCCGGTCGAACTCGAAACCATCAACCGGATCGGCGGGAACACGCCTGACACCGTATCGTGGGCCATCGACTTGTCCGGTGGCATTCAGCGCGTCGCTATCGCACACGGGTGCACGCCCTATGGCAACGGCAAGGCCCGCGCCGTCGCCTGGGATCTTCCCGACCCCGTGCCGACGCATCGCGAGCCGATCTACTCGCCCCGCGTCGACCTCGTCGCGAAGTACCCGACGCGCCCCGACTTCCGCCACTTCCGGCTCCCCAACCAGGGCGCTTCGATCCAGAAGGCTGCCGTCGAGAAGGGGATCGCCAAGGACTTCCCGCTCATCCTCTCGTCCGGCCGTCTGGTCGAGTACGAAGGCGGCGGCGAGGAGACGCGGTCCAACAAGTGGCTCGCCGAATTGCAGCAGGACATGTTCGTCGAGATCAACCCTGCCGATGCGACCGCCCGCAACATCAAGGACGGCCAGTGGGTGCTGGTCCAGGGCCCCGAAATGGCCAAGGACAAGTGGACCCGCATGAAGGCCCTCGTCACGGAGCGTGTAGGCAAGGGCGTCACCTGGATGCCGTTCCACTTCGGCGGCTGGTACCAGGGTGAGGACCAGCGCAAGAACTACCCCCCCGGCACCGACCCGATCGTGCTCGGCGAGTCCGTCAACATCGTCACCACCTACGGCTTCGATCCGGTAACGGCGATGCACGAAGGCAAGGTCACCCTCTGCCAGATCAAGGCCGCATAAGGAGGCGAATGGCCAATCGCCAATGGCGAATGGTGGTTCGCATCCGAAGCGCCCCATTCGCCAATCGCCACTCACCATTCGCCCGTTGAGGGGGCCGAGCCCCCGGAAAGGCAACAATCATGGCTCGCTTGAAATTTCTCTGCGACGCGGACCGCTGCATCGAATGCAACGCCTGCGTCACCGCCTGCAAGAACGAGAACGAGGTGCCCTGGGGCATCAACCGCCGCCGTGTCGTCACCATCAACGACGGTAAGCCCGGCGAACGCTCGATCTCGATGGCCTGCATGCACTGCACGGATGCGCCATGCGCCGCCGTGTGCCCCGTCGACTGCTTCTACACCACCGCCGACGGCGTCGTGCTGCACTCCAAGTCGCTCTGCATCGGTTGCGGCTACTGCTTCTACGCTTGCCCATTCGGCGCACCGCAGTATCCCAAGCAGGCGAACTTCGGCAGTCGCGGCAAGATGGATAAGTGCACCTACTGCGCCGGCGGCCCGGAGGCCGACATGACGCTGGTCGAGTACGCGTCCTACGGCCGCAACCGCTTGGCCGAAGGTAAGTTGCCGCTTTGCGCCGAGATGTGCTCGACCAAGGCACTGCTCGCCGGCGACGGCAACATCATCGCCGAGATCTACAAGGAGCGCGTGACGAAGCGCGGCTACGGCTCGGGCGCCTGGGGCTGGAAGACGGCCTACAAGGAGACGATCCAGACTTGATTTGCCGTGTCGCCGACCGGTTTCGCGTCGGCCGGCTTCACCGCATATCGGATCGAAGAAAAAGCCCGTTCATCGAACGGGCGCTGCAGCCGGAAGGCTGCATAGGAGGCACGGATCGAAATGTCCTTCAACTTTTGGCGCCGCACATTTTCAGTTTGCGCCCTGCTGCTCGGGTTTGCAGTGGCCTCGCCGGTTCTGGCTCAGCAGCCTTCGCGCGTGAACCCGACTGGCGATAGCGTCAAGGAGCAACAGTTGCTGGACGCGTTGAAGCCCGGTGGACAGCAGTCGATCTCCGGCCGGGCATCGATCCCCGATAGCCGGGCGCCTTCGATCATCCAGCCCGCCGGTCGTGATTGGCGCGTCTGGCGCGATACGACCCTACCTCGCGTCGGTGCTTTTTCGTTGGTCGGCACGATCGTCCTTCTTATCGCATTCCTCGCGATCAAGGGCCGCATCAAGGTCGAGGCCGGTCTCTCTGGCCAGCAGGTCCAGCGTTTCAATTCGGTAGAGCGCTTTGCGCATTGGCTTACGGCAACCGCGTTTATCATCCTTGCTCTGACCGGCCTGAACATCACCTATGGGCGGTACTTTCTGTTGCCGCTGATGGGCGCTGAAACGTTCACCGCGTTCGCACAGTGGGCTAAGTACTTCCACAACTACATGAGCTTCGCGTTCGTGTTGGGAATCGTGTTGATGTTCGCGCAGTGGGTGATTTTCAACATCCCCAGCATCCGCGACATCCAATGGATTGCGCAGGGCGGCGGTATCTTCGGCAAAGCGCATCCGCCGGCGGCGAAGTTCAATGCGGGACAGAAGTTGATCTTCTGGGTGACGATCCTCGGGGGCGCGCTCATGGCTGGCACGGGATACGCGATGATGTTCCCCTTCTACCAGGCGCCGGGCAGCCTCGCTGAATACTCCGGAACGATGCAGGGGCTGCAATTCGTCACCTTCCTACACGGACTTTTCGCGGTTCTGATGATCGCGATGATCTTCGGACATATCTACATCGGCACGATCGGCATGCAGGGTGCGTTCTGGTCCATGGGTACCGGCAAGGTCGATACGAACTGGGCCAAACAGCATCACTCGGTGTGGGCCGACAAGGTCGTTCCGAAATCCGGAGCTGGCAAGCCGGCACCGGGCGAATGAGAGAGAGATGACCATATGCGTGCCTTCCTCGTAGCCTTTGTGACTGCCTTCGTGATCGCCGGGATCGCCTCCTTTGCGCTGGAGGGCTTTCAGTCGTCCAGCGACAAGGCGAACACGACCAGCGGCGTGCGCCTCGATTTCGCGAAGGACGGCGTCAATCGGACGCTGCCCAAGTAGATCGGCAACGTTTCGTGGGCGAGGCGCCGGCAACCGCAAGCCCGTTCCAGCCGGCCCCGATCGACTGGTCGAACCTGTGGTGGGTTGCCGGGGCTCTCTTTTTGACGATCGCCGTAATCGCTTCCGGAAATCTCTGGGCGTTGAACTTTCTGCATGTGACAGCCGGCCTTTTGTGGACCGGCATCGACTTGTTCATGGGCTTCGTCGTCGGCCCCGCTCTTCGCCGCACGCCGTTCGAAGTCCGGCGCGCGGTGATGACCCAACTCACGCCGCGCACGATGTTCATTCTGCCGACGATATCCATCATGACCGGAATCACCGGCTGGTATCTCGCCCGCGACATGGGCTACCTCGCCGCCCCATGGCCCGACTATTGGTGGGTGGTGGCCGCTCTCGTCGTGATCACGGTCCTGACCGTGCAAGGCCTCGGCATTCTCCTGCCGACCCAGATCCGCGTCTATTTCGAATTGATCAAGCCCGAACCCGACCGCGAGCGAATCGCGCGCATGTCCGCCAACTACTTCTACATCATCGCGATGCAGGGTCTGATGCAGGTCGCTATCATCGCGATCATGGCGCGCTTCCGCATGGGGCTCTAAACTCAGGGCCATGAGCAAACCAGATCCAGTACTTCAATCGGAGATCCGCGCACGCGTTGCCGAGATCCGCGGCCCCGACCACGCACCGCTCGGCGACAGTGGACGCCTCTCCGAGATCATCGTGCGCAATGGCCGCGCGTATTTCTTCATAGCGGTCTCGCCAACCGAAGCCGCGAGCTGGGAAGCCGCGCGACTTGCCGCCCAAACCGCCGCAGCCGAAGTCCCCGGCGTCACATCGGCGACCGTCTCCCTCAACGCTGAACGCACTGCCACACCCACTTCTTCAAAGCCGCCAGAAACACCATCGCCGACCTCGCAATTCCCCGCCCTCGCGGAGATCAGCCACATCGTCGCCGTCGCATCCGGCAAAGGCGGCGTCGGCAAATCGACGACGGCCTGCAACATCGCGCTCGCCTTGAAGGGGCTGGGCCTGCGTGTCGGCATCCTCGACGCCGACATCTACGGCCCATCGATGCCCAAGCTGTTCGGCCTGCGCGCCAAGCCAACCGTCGTCGGTGAACGCACCCTCGTGCCCCTCGACGGTTACGGCGTGAAAGTCATGTCGATCGGCTTTGTGGTCGACGAAGCGAAAGCCCTCGTCTGGCGTGGCCCGATGGTGATGGGCGCGATTACCCAGATGCTCCGCGACGTCGCATGGGGGGCCCTCGACGTGCTGATCGTCGACATGCCCCCTGGCACCGGCGATGCACAACTCACAATGGCGCAGAGTGCCCACCTCTCCGGCGCCGTCATCGTCTCGACGCCACAGGACCTCGCTCTGATCGACGCACGGAAAGGCGTCGCGATGTTCCAGCAGGTCGACGTGCCCATCCTCGGCATCGTCGAGAACATGAGCTATTTCGTGTGCGACGAATGCGGCAAGCGCCACGAGATCTTCTCGCACGGCGGCGCGGCCAAAGAAGCCGCACGCCTCGGCGTACCGCTCCTCGGCGAGATCGCGCTCGATCCCATCATCCGCGAACGCTCCGACGCCGGCCTCCCCATCGTGGTCACCGAACCCGACAGCGAATCCGCCGCTGCATACCGAAGCATCGCGCAACAGATCTGGGCTCGACTGCAGGCCGGCGACAGTGGCTCGAGACCCCCTGTTCGATAGCCACGACAAACCCGCCTCTCGATGCTATTTTCAGTCGTAAGTGGCTGACACGGTAAGAGCCGAAACTGTCACGCCCCACTGCGAGGCTATGATGAACGCACGTGCCGGCATCAAGGTCGACAAGGCCACGTTCTACCGCTTCATCGAGCGGCAGACGGAGGGCCGGTTCGAGTTCGACAGGGGGAGCATCGTTCAGCTCATGAGTGGAGGAACATATAGCCATTCGAAACTGATCAAACGCCTCGAAGTCGCGCTGGACCGGCAACTCGACTCGCTCGAGTGGGAGGTTACCGGCCAGAGCCGCGGCGTCGATACCGGCGAAACGGTGCGTTATCCCGACATCGTCGTCGAGGCCGCCGGCGCCGACGAACGAGGGCTTTCGACCGTAAATCCGATGCTGGTGATCGAAGTCCTCTCGCCGTCGACAGAGGAGGTCGATTTGAACGTCAAGCCTGGGGAATACATGAGCCTACCGTCCCTCGTTGCCTACATCGTCGCCAGCCAGACGAGCCCCCGCTTGACGGTTTGGCTGCGCAATGTCGGCGGTGGCTTTCCAGACGCGCCAGAAGTCGTCGAAGGCCCCGACGCCGTGTTGTCGATCGAAGCGCTGGGTGTCGATATCGCTTTGGCAGAAATTTATCGCCGCATGACTGGCAACTGATGCGAGCACTTCTCAGTGGAAGAACTCGGTTGCCCAAACCCGTGGAAATCACGCCATGCCCTTCAAACTCACCATCAACGACAAGCCCCACGAGGTCGACGTCGATCCGGAAACGCCGCTGCTGTGGGTTTTGCGCGACACCATCGGCCTGACCGGCACCAAATACGGTTGCGGCATCGCCCAATGCGGCGCCTGCACCGTCCACGTCAACGGCGACGCACAACGAGCCTGCCAGATCGCAGTGAAGGACGTCGGCGACGCGAAGATCACGACGATCGAAGGGCTATCGCCGGACTCCAGCCATCCCATCCAAAAGGCTTGGCTCGCCATCGACGTGGCCCAGTGCGGCTACTGCCAGTCCGGCATGATTATGGCAGCAGCGGCCTTGCTGAAGGAAAAGCCCAAGCCGACATCGAAAGACATCGACGAGCGCATCACCAATCTATGTCGCTGCGGAACGTACACTCGTGTCCGTGTCGCAATCCTCGAAGCGGCCAAGCAAGCGTGAGCGAACGGAGGATTGAGACCATGACGACCGTCACCGATCGAACGCGCCTTTCACGCCGGACTTTTCTCGTCACCGCCGGCGCCGCCGCAGGCAGCCTCACGCTCGGCTTTGGCACGAACCCCGTCGATGCCGCCACCAACACTCCCAACTACGCCCCCTTCACGACATCCACGCCCGAGATCACCTCGTGGATCGTCATCCAGCCCGACGACACCATCATCATTCGCGTCGCGCGATCCGAGATGGGCCAGGGCGCACAGACGGCATTGCCGATGCTCGTCGCTGAAGAACTCGAGTGCGACTGGGCCAAGGTCAAAGCAGAGTTCGCCCCACCGTCCGAAAATTACAAGCGCAAAGGCGAATGGCGTGCGAAAGCCCAGAAAGGCGCGCCCGCGTCGCACGAACTCGTCACGCATTGGGGCGCGATGTCGACTGGCGGCAGCCGCGGCACACGCGACAGCCAACTCTATCTGCGCGAAGCCGGCGCGATGGCCCGCACCATGCTGGTCGAAGCCGCCGCGAAGGATTGGAATGTTCCGACCGCCGAATGCACTGCTGCCGTCGGCGTCATCACACATACGCCCTCGGGCCGCAAAACCACCTACGGCAAGGTCGCCGTCGCCGCCGCGGATATCCCGCCACCGACCCGCGTCACGCTGAAAGATCCCAAGACCTGGCGCATATGCGGCAAGCCCGTTCGCCAGATCAACGCGCCGCTCAAGGTCAACGGCTCCCTGACCTA
>CAMDMH010000168.1 GCA_945901835.1 Devosia equisanguinis
GGCCCGGGTGCGACCATCGCGGCTGGCCAACGGGACGACATCGCCCGGCATCGCCGGCAGTGCGCTGCCCCTGGCGTTGGTATCGGAATGTGCCGGCATCGCGTCCAGCAGCGCCCCGCCGATCAGATCGAGATCCGCAAGCTCCTCGCGGCACTGCTCGCACATCTCCAAATGCGCGGCAGCGACTGCCGACAAGGCCTCGCCGAGCCCACCGGTCGAAAAGGCCATCAAGGTCGCAGCATCGAGATGATGATCGATCTTCCGCGTCATTTCAGATCCTCGAGCGCAGTCCGAACTTTTTGATACGCGAGCCTCATCCGCGATTTCACGGTGCCGAGTGGCAGTCCGAGCCGCTCTGAAATCTCGCTATGCGACAACCCCTCGGTATAGGCCATCTCGACCACCTGCCGCTGCTCGTCCGACAACTCGGCGAGAACGGCCCGCACGCGAACTTCGCGCTGGCGGTCGGAAACGGCTTCGTCCGGCGCCTGATCATCCGACACCAGGGTTTCGGAAAGGTTGTCGGGCAGTTCCTGCCAGGCGGCTTCTTTTCGAAGTCTGTCTATTCGCAGGTTCCGCGCGATCGTGAAGATCCACGTGGAAAGGCTTCCCTTCTCCGACGAATACAGGGCAGCCTTTCGCCATACGACGAGTAGCGTCTCCTGCGCGAGTTCCTCAGCCGTTGCCGCATCAGCGCCTTGCCGAAGCATGTAGGCCTTCAGCTTGAAGGCATACCGCTGGAACAATTCGACGAAAGCGGCTTCGCTCCGTTCCCGGGCGATAAGAGATAGTAGATCGGACATCGACTCTCGCGATTGCACCGCCAGCGGCGCTGGCAGCAACCGCCGGACTTTCAACGCCCGAACCATATCTGTTCTCCTGGCCACATCAACCCTTACGCCCGCCTGACCAATCCGGATCACCGACCGCCGGCATAGAGTGGAGATCTCGCCGTGCGTCGGGCGAAAGCGTGCTTGACCTCGGCCGCTGACGGCCGGTCTTCCATGAAGCAGCCTTCCGGGCCTCGCCTTTCGAGCCAAGAAGATCCATATCGCGTGCTCCGCCGTACAAGCCTCCAAAGCTATACTCGGCCACGTCTGGGCAGGTTCAATTGACGGAATGCGCAGGCACGACTGGCGTCGAACGCAGCAGCGCACATGTCGTGCTCGTCTTCGTCTCTAGTGATGCCGGGACGATGCCATGAGGCGTCAGGCGTCCCTGACGGTATAGGGTAGTCACCGAAATGACCGGCGGCAGGACGATCATCCATTGGTTCCGGCACGATCTGCGCCTCGCGGACAACGCCGCGCTGACCTCGGCCGTCGAAACAGGGGCCGCTGTGGTCCCAGTGTTCGTCCTTGACGACGAGGCCGCACCGCCCCACGCCTCGGGTGCGGCGAGCCGATGGTGGCTCGATGGCTCGCTCCGGGCCTTGGACAAATCCCTTCGCGAAAAAGGTAGCCGGCTCATCTTGCGCCGCGGCTCGCCGGTCGCGGTGCTCATGGATCTCGCCGCCGAGACGAAGTGTACCGCCATCCACTTCGCACGCGGCTACGAGCCGCGCCAACGTCGGCTCGAAACCGACCTACGAGACGCCTGCCGGCTGGCCGGCATCGAAGCCCGCCGCTACGCCGGCGCCGCCCTGTTCGAACCCGAGACGATCGCCACCAAGACCGGAGACCGCTATCGCGTCTTCACGCCATTCTGGAAAGCTTGCCTCGACCGCGGGATGCCAGCACGACCATTGCCATCCCCCGCCGTGCTCGAAGCTCCGAAAAAATGGCCGGCCAGCGATGTTCTGCCGTCATGGAAACTGTTGCCGGCAAAGCCAGACTGGGCAGACGGATTGCGCGAAGCCTGGCAACCCGGGGAAGCCGGCGCCAATGCGAGGCTGATCGATTTTCTCGATGGTCCGTCGACGACCTATGCCAACGATCGGGACCGCCCGGATAAGCAGGGCACGTCGCGCCTTTCGCCCCATCTGCATTTCGGCGAGATCAGTCCCAGACAGTGCTGGGTAGCCGCTCACATGAAGGCGGACTCCGAGCCGGAGCGCGAAGCGGGCCTCGCTTCATTCGTCCGCGAAATCGGCTGGCGCGAGTTTTCGATCCATCTTCTCCATCACTGGCCCCACATCGTCGATAGCCCGTTCCGTGAAGACTTCGCCGATTTCCCATGGGAAGAGGACGAGCGCATCATCAGCCCTCACCTCCGAGCCTGGCAGCAAGGCCTGACCGGCTATCCGATCGTCGATGCGGGCATGCGCGAGTTGTGGCAGACCGGCTGGATGCACAACCGCGTCCGCATGATCGTCGCTTCGGTTCTCTGCAAACACCTGCTGATCCCATGGCAGCGCGGCGCGGCGTGGTTCTTCGATACGCTCGTCGATGCAGACCTCGCCAGCAATCAGGCGAGCTGGCAGTGGGTCGCGGGCTCAGGCGCCGATGCCGCACCCTACTTCCGCGTGTTCAACCCGATCTTGCAAGGCGCGAAGTTCGACCAGAACGCCGACTATGTCCGGCGTTACGTGCCCGAACTCGCCCGGCTGCCGACGGCCCATATACATGCCCCATGGCTGGCACCGCCGGAGATCCTCGCAACGGCCGGTGTCGTCATCGGAAAAACCTATCCGCATCCCCTTGTCGAGCCGGCCGAAGGCCGCGCACGCGCCCTTGCCGCATACGCCCGCCTCAAGGGTGAATCAGAGCCATCCACGCGAACTGCGGAGCCGATCTGAACATGCGAACCGCCATCGCCGCTTTCATGGCAACGCTGCTCTCGTTTCTGCTGCTCGACATGGTCTGGCTCACTCAAGTTGCCATCGGCATGTTTCAGCGCACGATCGGCGGCCTGCTGCGTTCGACCCCGTCGATCCCCGCGATCGTCGCGTTCTATCTCATCTATGCCACGGCACTCACCGCGCTCGCCGTTCTGCCCGGCATCGAGCGCGGCTCGATCATGGAAGCGGCATGGCGCAGCGTCCTGCTGGGGCTGGCCGCCTATGCGACGTACGAATTGACCAACTACGCCACGCTGAAGGATTGGCCGCTGTCGGTTGCCCTGATGGATCTCGCATGGGGCACATTTGCATCGACGGTTGCCGGAATGATCGGTTATCTCGCCGGACAGCATTTCCGCTGATAGAAGCTCTCCACCAATGGATCGAGCATCTCATGGAAGCGAGTCAACGTGCGGCTGATCATCGACATCGTCGGCTTCCAGCTCACGTGGTGGGCAGCAGCCCTGGGCGCCGGCGCAGGACGCTGGGAACCGGGCCTGGCCGTCGGCATGGTCGTCTTGATGGTCCAGCTCGTCATGTCGAAAACGCGCGCAGCCACGTTAGCGACCATCGTCGCAGCGCTGGTCCTCGCGTTGATCTTTGAAACCGCGATGATCGCGTCCGGCCTGATCACCTATGCAGCAGCGTGGCCATCCCAGCTTTTGCCGCCGGCGTGGCTCGTTGCGCTGTGGATGGTGTTCGCGACGTGCATCGACGCGACGGCTCGTATGCTCGGCGCCAACGGCTTGATCAAAGGCGCACTTCTCGGCGCCGTTCTAGCTCCGGTCACGTACTGGGCCGGCGCCGGCTTTTCCGCGCTCACACTTGCCGAGCCGGTCTGGATGCCGCTCGCAGCAACCGGGCTCGCATGGGCCATCGCGACGCCGTTGATGATGATCGTCTTCGCGCGCATGCAGCGCTGACCCTCAGCACCAGATCTCCATCCGCAGGCCCTTGGCGTCGATGCCGAGCTCGAGTGGAACAGGTTCGCCCGGAAATCGGCGCCCCTCGCCTCGGACAATGCGTGCCGCACTCCACGAGCACACCGCCGCATCCAAGAGGTCATCGCGTCCGACGTCCGCCGCGCGAAACCCGCCACGCCCCGCGAGCAAAGCCGCGTCGTATCCCGCCGCCACCAGCAACCCTCGCCTGTAAGCGAGACCCGGCTGATCCGGGCTGACCTTCATCTTCTTGGGAAGGTCCAGCGGCTTTTCACCATTCAGCGCCCAGAAGCCGACCTCGGGATGCACTTCTCGCACGCGCTCCTGCATGTCGGGCGTCATCAGCGCGTCGATCTCGAGAATCTTCGGAAAGATGTTGAACGCCTGCTTGGAGATCCTTCGCGAGGGGTCCGATGTCCTCGCGGCGGTCTGGCAAGCGCGGATATATTCCCTTTCCTCCACGGCCTCCCGCGAAGGCATGGCGAACACCGACGATTTCCGTTTGCCGAGATTGGCTCTGGCCTCGATATCGGCTCGCCGTCCGCCTCGCTGTGGCAGCCCGATCGGCATGTCGACGGCGATGATCTCGGCCCGCGGCTCCATCGCGAGCACATCCGCGAAATGTTTCTTCAACGACACGCGTGCGAGCGAAGGATCGTCGAGTGGCCGCATAACAACCAGCCAGCCGCCACGGCAGCCGTCCACCCCGGCCACCCATCGCTCGCAAGCTGCATCCGCCATCACGATCTCCCTCGTAGGAAAGGCTCGCCAACCTGAACGCGACGGGCCTTCAGTCAGGACTTTCCAAATATCAACCGTACGCAAAGATTAGCCGCCCACTTCTCCCATTGTGAGGAGGTGGCGGGTGTGGGGCGCCAAAAATCACCTGATCTTCGTTGGGCTTCCCCCCCTACGGCCCTACCGGCCACCTCCCCCACAATGGGGGGAGGTGAACCGCGAGGTCGGCCTGCAATCGGAGCAGTTATCGTTCGGAGCGTCCTAAGTGTCGAAGTCGTGGCCCTGCGGGCGCTTCTTGCGCAGTATCCTGGTGCTTCGATACGGCCCTTGGCCGTGCCCGCACGAGGATGACGCGGCTCATTTGTCGGGCGGGTTGCGCGCAGGGCGATTACACGCGCTACTTGCCTTCGCGGGCGGCGCGGACTTTTTCGAGGGTGCCTTCGAAGAAGGTGATCGGCGGGTAGGCTTCGGGATCGGTGACGACATCGATCAGGGTCGATTCGTCCGAGGCCAAGGCTTCGCGCAGTGCGGGCAGGTAGTCGGCGGCCCGGTCGATGCGGACGCCTTTGAGACCGCAGGCGCGGGCGACGGCGGCGTGATCGACGGGCGAGAAGCGGCAGGCGCTGGAATGGCGACCGAACTTCACGTCTTCGGCGTCCTTCTGATAGGCGAGCACGCCGTTGTTCAAGACAGTGAGAACCACGGCCACGTTGGTACGCTTCAACGTTTCGAGTTCCGACCAGACGTGGCCGAACCCGCCGTCGCCGACCACGCATACGACCGGTGATTTCGGTGCGGCGAGCTTGGCACCGATGGCCATCGGCAGGCCCCAGCCGAGGCCGGCGAGACCGCGCGGTGTGATGAAGCGCTGGCCCGGCAGCATCGCACGCAGATAGCAGGCGATCCACAGGGTCGAATAGCTCGCATCGGCGACGAGGATCGTGTCGGGCGTCATCACCTGGGTGATATCGGCCATCAGCTTCTCGGGCCGCAGCGGGCTCTGGTTGGAATGGATGACCGGCGCGATGACAGCTTCGTAGCTCTTACGCGCGGCGGCGATTTCCTTCTCGACCGCGGGGCGTGGTTTCAGTTTGCCGTCGAGTTCCGCGATGAGGGCTGCCAGCGTCAGCTTGGCGTCGCCGACGAGGCGGAGGGCTTCGTAGTTGCGGCCGATCTCGGTGCCGTCGACATCGATGTGTATGTAGCGCGCGCCGTCCGGATAGAGCTGCCAGCTATCGGTGCCGTTCTGGTTGGTGCGGGTGCCGATCAGCAGCACCACGTCGGCGCGTTCGATCACGCCGCGCAGGTCGCGGGCGGGTGAGAGCTTGCCGAGGTTGTAGGCGGCGACGCCCATCGACAGCGCGTGGCTTTCATCGACGCAGCCTTTGCCCATGACGGTGGTCATGACGGGCAAGTGGAGCTTGGACTGCAAGGCTGCGACCTCGGCGCATGCCTGCGAGAGATGCACGCCGCCGCCGGCAACGACGAGCGGGTGCTTCGCGTCGGCTATGAGCTTGGCTGCTTCCTTGATGCGTGCGGGATCGGCGCAGAAGCGGTCGAGGGGAATGCTCGCCAATTGCGCGGTGCGCTTCACGGGCGCCTTCGTCTGCTCCAGCAGCACGTCGGCGGGTAGCATCAACACGACGGGGCCGGGACGGCCGGTGCAGGCTTGGGTGAAGGCCATGTCCAGGTAGTCGGCGATGCGGTCGGGATCGTTGCAGCGGCGGATCCATTTGGTGCAGCTCTGGAACATGCCGATGTGGTCGGCGTCCTGGAACGCGTTGCGGTCGGTCTGCGGACGGTTCACGTCCTGGATCAGCGCGACGACGGAGATCGACGCTTTCTGCGCTTCGGTCAGCGGGGCGACGAGGAGGGTTGCTGCCGGGCCGTTCTGGGCGAGCACGACGGCGGCGTGATTGGACATGCGCGCGAAGCCATCGGCCATCGCGCCGCCGGCGTTCTCTGTGCGGTAGGTGTACTGGCGGATGCCGATATCCTCGCAAGCGAGGGCGACAGCCGACGGCAGGCTCTGCGAGAAGATGATGTCGACGCCATGCCGCTTCAGTGTGAGTGCGACGACTTCGGCGACGCTCGGCAGTTCCTTGGAGGTTGTGGCCATTCTCGTTTCCTCTTTCGCGCGTCTGCGCGCGCCTTGCTGCCGGCTGCCGTCACTTTGCGATCCATGAATTGGGCCGTAAGATACATTTGTTGGCCCTCGCCGCAATGCGGCGACTGAGCTTCCTTCTCTTATCATCGGACGGATACGCGCGACATGGCGAAGATCGCATTTCTCGGCACGGGCAATATGGGCGCG
>CAMDMH010000169.1 GCA_945901835.1 Devosia equisanguinis
GCACCGCGGGTGTTCGATCCCGCCGGATCTCGAGTGGCACCGTCATCCAGACCTCCATCGAATCAATGGAGATATGGAATCACGATCTGGCGATCAGCGGAATCGCACCCACGCAACACGAGTCGAGATTATGAACCGACGGTATGAGCCGTCTGGGCCGCCCAAGTTTCACGCAGCAGAACAAATCTCTCGCATCGACAACAGATTAACGCGTTCGCCCACGTTGGCATGCGCTTTGCCACCAGATCCGCGGTCGCGGCTGCAACGCCGGCTGCGAGGTTCAGGAGCGCACAATGCATCGCCGTACATTCATCAAGGGAACTGGCGCCGTCGTTGTGGGCGCGGGAGGCTTGCCGCTGTTGACGGCGACGACCGCCATGGCCCAGGCGACCGACACGATCGTCGTCGCCATCGGCACCACGATCAACAGTCTCGATCTCCACCGCACCGGCACCAATCGTCCGAGCTATCAGGTCACGATCAACGTCTATGACCGCCTCATCACCTTCGGCACGAAGAAGACGGCCCATGGCTCCATCGTGTTCGACTACTCGAAGATCGTCGGCGAACTCGCCGAGAGCTGGGAAACGGCGGCCGATGGTATGTCGGTGACGTTCAAGCTCAAGAAGGACGCGACATTCTGGGACGGCTCGCCCGTTACCGCGGCCGACGTGAAGTGGTCGTTCGACCGCGCGGTTTCCGTCGGCGGCTTCGCCGCGACGCAGATGAAGGCCGGCGGGCTCGAGAAGGTCGAGCAGTTCGAGGCGATCGACGACGCGACGTTCCGCGTGAAGTTCCTGAGGAAGTCGAAGCTCACGATCCCCGATCTCGCGGTCCCCGTGCCGTACGTGATGAGCGCGAAGGTCGGTAAGGCCAACGCCACCGAGAAAGACCCGTGGGCGATGGAGTATTTCCACCGCACACCGATGGGTTCCGGCGCTTACAAGATCGAGCGTTGGGACCCGGGCCAGCAGATCGTCTACGTGCGCAACGACACCTGGAAAGGCGGCCCCTTGCCGGCCGTCCGCCGCGTCATCGTGCGCGAGGTGCCGGCGCAGGCGACGCGGCGTGCGCTGGTCGAGCGTGGCGACATCCACATGGCATTCGAGATCTCGGCGAAAGACGCCAAGGAGATGAAGGAGAAGGGCACCGCCCTCGTCGAAGGCGCGCCGATCGCCAATTGCATGCACGTGCTCTGCCCCAACTTCAACTTCGAGCCGTTCAAGGACAAGCGCGTCCGCCAGGCGCTCGCCTATGCAATCCCCTACGAGCAGATACTGAATCAGGCCGCCTACGGCCGCGGCGCCAAGTTGTGGGGAGCCAAGAGCGCCGAGCCCAGGGACATCGCCTGGCCGCAGCCGTTTCCCTACGCGACCGACTACGACAAAGCGAAGGATCTCCTGGCGCAGACCGCGTTCAAGGGTGGCTTCGAGGTGCCGCTGGCGTTCGATCTCGGCACCGCCGAATGGGGCGAGCCGACCGCGCTTCTGATTCAGGAAGGTCTCGCCGAAATCGGCATCAAGGCGACGATCGACAAGATCCCCGGCGCCAACTGGCGTACAGTCGCGCTCGTCGAGAAGAAGCTGCCGCTGCATCTCGACAACTTCGGCGGCTGGCTCGACACGCCCGACTATTATTTCTTCTGGTCCTACATCAAGGGCGCGCTCTTCAACTCGTCGAACTACGACGACGCCCAGATGGCAAAGCTGGTCGATGAGACCTTGCATATGGAGGTCTCCGATCCGCAGTACGCGCCCAAGATCAAGCGCATGATCGCGAAGGCCTTCGACGATCTGCCGCGTATTCCCCTGTGGCAGCCGTATCTCGACAGCGCCATGCGCAAGAACGTCGAGGGCTATTCGTCCTGGTATCACCGCCAGCCGGATTTCCGCCTGCTCAAGCTCGCGAAGGCATGAGCGATGGCTGCGGCCTCCAAGCTGAGTGTGATCGGGCGGCGGTGTGGACAGGCGCTGCCCGCGCTCGTCGGCATCATCATCGTCACGTTCGTTCTGACGCGCGCATTGCCCGGCGATCCCGCCGTGTACTTCGCGGGGCCGGCGGCCGACGCCAATTCGATTGCCCAGATCCGCAAGAGCCTGGGCCTCGATCGTTCGTTGCCCGAGCAGTTCTTCTTCTATATCCGCCAACTCCTGGTGGGTGACCTCGGGCAGTCGATTTCGACCGGGCGTCCGGTGTCGACGGAGTTGATCGCGCGCCTGCCGGCATCGATCGAGTTGACGCTGGCGGCTCTCATCGTGTCGGCACTTATCGCAATTCCACTCGGCATTCTCGCCGCGACCCGGCCCGATAGCTGGGTCGACCATCTCTGCCGGTTCGTGACCACGGCCGGCGTCAGCTTGCCGACGTTCTTCACCGGTATTCTGCTCGTCTACGTGTTCTATTATCTGCTGGGATGGGCGCCGGCTCCGATGGGCCGCCTCAACGTTATTTTGCTCTCGCCGCCGCACGTCACGGGGTTCTACACGGTCGATGCAATGCTCGCCGGCGATCTCGAGACGTTCCGCGGGGCGCTCGGACAACTCGTGCTTCCCGCCTCGACATTGGCGCTATTCACCTTGGCCCCGCTCGCGCGAATGACGCGCGGTGCGATGCTGCAGGTGCTGGGTTCGGAGTTCGTGCGAACGGCGCGCGCCGCCGGCCTCTCCGGGCGCAAGGTGCTCTTCACCTACGCCTTCCGCAATGCGCTGCTGCCGGTGATCACGACGCTCGGCATGATCTTCTCGTTCACGCTCGGCGCCAATGTGCTCGTCGAGAAAGTGTTCGCCTGGCCGGGCATCGGCTCCTACGCGATCGAAGCACTCGTGGTGTCGGACTACGCGGCGGTGCAGGGCTTCGTTCTTGCGATGGCCATCCTGTTCGTGGTGCTAAATCTCGTCGTCGATATCGCCTACACGTTGATCGACCCGCGCGTCGGCATCGAGGGATGAGATCATGGCCGGCCGAACCGAAGTTGCCGTCATGACCGCGGGAGCGCCAGCACGCAGCGAAAGCGCCGGCGGCAAGTGGTGGCGCCATGTGATCTATGTCGTCACCGGAAATCCCGTGACGCTGCTCGCTGCGGTCCTGCTCGTTGTCTTGCTCGTTGCAGCCTTGATCGGCCCGTGGATCGTGCCCTACGACCCGCTGCAGACAAACGCTGCGCTGCAATTGAAGCCGCCCTCGCGCGCGCACTGGTTCGGCACCGATCAGCTCGGTCGAGACGTATTTTCCCGCGTGATCGTCGCAACGCGCCTCGATCTCGCGATTTCCGTCGCCGCCGTCGCGCTGTCGTTCGTCGTGGGCTCGGCGATGGGCGCGGTTGCTGGATACTTCGGCGGGTGGACCGACAAGATCGTCGGCCGCACCTGCGATACCATCATGGCGTTCCCGCTGTTCGTGTTGGCAATGGGGATCGTCGCCGCTCTGGGCAACACCGTCGAAAACATCATCTACGCGACCGCGCTGATCAACATCCCGTTCTACGCACGCATGGCCCGCGCCGAGGTGAACGTGCGGCGCAACGCGGGTTTCGTGCAGGCAGCGAGGCTTTCCGGAAACGGCGATTGGCGCATCCTCGGCCTGCACATCTTTCCCAATGCACTCCCGCCCATGATGGTACAGATATCGCTCAATCTCGGGTGGGCAATCCTGAATGCAGCGGGCCTGTCGTTCATCGGCCTGGGCGTGCGCCCGCCGACGCCGGAATGGGGCATCATGGTCGCCGAAGGCGCGAATTTCATCGTATCCGGCGAGTGGTGGCTCGCGCTGTTCCCCGGTCTCGCGCTGATGGTGGCGGTGTTCACGTTCAACCTGCTGGGCGATGGACTGCGCGACATCGTCGATCCCCAGCGGCGGACGTGAGGGCGCCATGACCACGCTGCCCCTTCTCGACGTGCGCGATCTCACTGTCGAATTCGCCACGCGCAACGGCACTGTCACGGCCGTTAGGAACGTCGACATCACCGTGGCCAAGGGCGAGACCGTCGGCATCGTCGGCGAGTCCGGCTCTGGAAAATCCGTGACGTCCTATGCCGTGATGCGCATTCTCGATCGCGCCGGCCGTATCGCCGACGGCGCGATCACATTTTCCGGCATGGACCTCGCGGATGCCGGCGAGGATCTCATGCGCGACATTCGCGGGCGCGAGATCTCGATGATCTTCCAGAACCCGCGTGCCGCGCTCAATCCTATCCGCCGAGTCGGCCGGCAGATCGAGGATGTGCTCGTCCGTCATTCGCAAGCTACGTCGCAGAATGCACGCACGAAGGCCATCGACCTCCTGCGCCTCGTCCGCATCAACGATCCCGAAGGCCGCTACTACGCCTATCCCTTCGAGCTGTCGGGCGGCATGTGCCAGCGCATCGTCATTGCGCTGGCGCTTGCCTGTCAGCCGCGCTTGCTGATCGCCGACGAGCCGACCACCGGCCTCGATGTGACGACGCAGAAGGCCGTGATGGACCTCGTCGTCGAGTTGACCCGCGCGCGCGAGATGTCGACCATCCTCATCACTCACGACCTCGGCCTTGCCGCGCAGTACTGCGATCGCATCGTCGTGATGGAGAAGGGCCGCGTCGTCGAGACCGCGACAGCCGAAGCGATTTTCCGCTCTCCCCAGCATCCTTATACGCAGCGCCTGATGCGCGCGACGCCGCGTCCGGGCGCCACGATCCGCGATCTCCTGAGCGATGAGCAGGTCGCGCAGGCGATGCCGATCGCCACCGGTGCCGCCGGTGACGATACCGGCACAGCGCGCGAGACCGTGCTTTCCATTCGCGATCTCGTCAAAGAGCACCCGCGCGGAGGTAGCGGCCCGTCGCGATGGTTCGGTCGAAAGCGTGTCGGCGAAGCCGCCACTGAATCGCAGGCTTTCCGCGCCGTGGATGGCATCGGTTTCGATATCATGCGCGGTGAAAGCGTCGGCCTCGTCGGAGAGTCGGGGTGCGGCAAATCGACGACATCCGCGATGATCATGCGCCTTCTCGATGCGACATCGGGCTCGATAATGTTCGAGGGCCGCGACGTCGGCGCGGTTCCCGCGAAGGCGTTCGCTTCGGACCCCGCGCGCAAGCGGCTGCAGATGGTGTTCCAGGATCCGACCGACAGCCTCAATCCCAGGTTCACGGCCGCGCGCGCGATCGCCGATCCGATCCATCGCCTGGGCGGCATCACCAACGGCGACGAAGCGCGCGCACGCGTCGAAAGGCTCGCCCATCAGGTCGGTCTCCCGCGTGATCTGCTCGACCGCTTTCCTCATCAGCTCTCGGGCGGACAGAAGGCGCGCGTCGGCATCGCGCGCGCGATCGCACTCGAGCCGGCGCTGTTGATCCTGGATGAACCGACGGCAGCGCTCGACGTCTCGGTGCAGGCGGTGGTGCTCAATCTCCTCGTCGATCTCAAGGCGGCGCTCGGTATGTCCTATCTGTTCGTCAGCCACGATCTCAACGTCGTCCGCTTGCTGTGTGATCGCGTCATCGTCATGAAGAGCGGACGCATCGTCGAACAGGGCGGCGCGGAAGCGATCATGGCGAACCCGTCACACGACTACACGCGTGAATTGCTCGCCGCCGTTCCCCATCCCCCCCTCTGATTCGTCGCCGGGAGTTACTCGATCTCGATGCGCTCGCTCCTCATCGTCAACCTGCACTCGGAGTATCGCTGCGGATTGTCGCCGTTACAGGTTATCGACGAGGTCTACGTCGGTATCGAAGCAGCCGCCGATCCCGGCATCTTCATC
The DNA here is from genome assembly GCA_945901835.1 of Devosia equisanguinis. Classification (GTDB taxonomy): domain Bacteria; phylum Pseudomonadota; class Alphaproteobacteria; order Rhizobiales; family Hyphomicrobiaceae; genus CAMDPA01. Next base: position 5,735 of record CAMDMH010000169.1, read on the forward strand.
ACGCTCGTCGATCGCTCGAAGGCGCGCGAGGCCGCACGTGCGCTGGGCGCCTTCGATCCCGTCGCCAAGCCGCTGTGGGGCGTGCCGTTCGCGGTCAAGGACAACATCGACGTCGAAGCTTTGCCGACGACAGCGGCATGTGCGGAGTTCGCCTACACCGCCAAGGCTAACGCGACCGTAGTGCAGCGGCTGCTGGATGCGGGTGCGATTCTCATCGGCAAGACGAACCTCGACCAGTTCGCGACCGGCCTCGTCGGCGTGCGCACGCCCTATCCGGTGCCGCGCAACGCGGTCGATCCCGAGTTGGTGCCGGGCGGCTCGTCGTCGGGCTCCGGTGTGGCCGTCGCACGCGGGCTCGTGTCGTTTGCTTTGGGCACGGATACCGCTGGTTCGGGTCGCGTACCGGCAGCACTCAACAACATCGTCGGCCTGAAGCCGAGCCTGGGGCTCGTATCCACGCGCGGCGTCGTGCCCGCGTGCCGCTCGCTCGATTGCGTGTCGATTTTCGCGCTGACCGTCGGGGATGCGGAGCGCGCGCTCGACGCGATGGCCGCCTTCGATTCCGGCGACGCGTATTCGCGCCACCTCTCTCATCGCACGGCCGGCATGCCGCAGCGTCTACGCATCGGCATTCCCGACGCCAAATCCCGCGAGTTCTTCGGCGACACGATCGCCGCTGCAGCGTTCGAGGCCAGCGCAAAGGATTTGGCCGCACTCGGCGGTGAAACAGTCGAAGTCGACATCACACCCCTGCGAGAGGTCGCAGAGTTGCTCTACGGCGGCCCCTGGGTCGCCGAGCGATATCAGGCTATCCGCAACTTCATCGAGACGCGGCCCGAAGCGATGCATCCGGTAACCCGCGCGATCATTTCCGGTGCGACGAAGCTGAGCGCCGCCGACGCATTCGCTGGCCTATACAAGCTGAAGGAGCTGCAACGCGCGGCCGCTGCGATATGGGACCGCATCGACGTGCTCGCGGTGCCGACCATTCCTAAGGTCTACACACGGTCCGATC
>CAMDMH010000170.1 GCA_945901835.1 Devosia equisanguinis
CACTCAACGCCGTCGTCGTCGACCAATACGGCCGCCACAACTTCCCCAGCCGCCACTACCTCAACCAGTCGTTCCGCAGCCGCACGGTGATCGGCCAATCCGACATGATCCTCGGCATGGAGCTGACCGACTTCTGGGGCACCGTCAACAGCTTCGCGGATACGCCGCATCAGGTGCAGTCTTCGATCATCAAGCCGACGACGAAACTCGCCAGCATCACAGCTCTCGATCTCTACATCCGCGCGAACTACCAGGACTTCCAGCGCTTCCAGCAGGTCGACCTCGCGATCGCAGCCGATGCGGAGGCGACCCTTCCGCTCCTCATCGAGGAGGTGCGGAAGGCGATGACCGCGGAGGCCAAGTCACGCGCCGAGCGCCGTGGCGCCGCCCACCGCAAGGGCGCCCAGGAAATCGAGGAGCGCAATCGCGCCAACGCCATGCTGGCTTGGGATGCGAGCCCGATCTCGACCGCCCGCATGTCGGCGGAACTCTGGAACCTCATCAAGAACGAGGACTGGGCACTCGTTTCGCGTGACAGCCAGCAGAGCGCCTGGCCACATCGCCTCTGGAACTTCGACAAACCCTACCAGTTCATCGGCGGGTCCGGCGGCGCCGGCGTCGGCTATGGACTGCCCGCCGCCGTCGGCGCGTCGCTGGCCCATCGAGAGCACGGCCGGCTGTGCGTCAACATCCAGCAGGACGGCGACTCGCTCTATGCGCCCGGCGCCTTGTGGACGTCCGCCTATCACAAGATCCCGATGCTCTCTGTGATGCACAACAACCGCGGCTATCACCAGGAAGTAATGCACGTCCAACGCATGGCCAACTGGCGTCAACGCGGCATGGATCGCGCCCATATCGGCACCGAACTGGACAATCCCGCGCCGAACTTCGCCAAGCTCGCCGAGTCGCTCGGCGTGAAATCCTTCGGTCCCGTAACCGATCCCAAGGAACTCGGACCGACGCTCAAGAAAGCGATCGCCATAGTCAAAGCCGGGGAGCCGGTCCTCGTCGACGTCATCTCTCAGCCGCGCTGAGACCATGAAAGCACCGGCGGCCGCCATCGCCGGTGCAAACGCGACAAGCTCAACAAACGCTCCACGAGGAAACGCCAAATGAGAATTGCTGCAACGTTCGCGGCCGGCGCCATGATCCTGGGCCTGACGACAGGACTGGCACTCGCACAATCTGCCGATCCGAAGAAAGGCCGCGAGATCTTCGTCAAATACGGTTGCTTTGGCTGTCACGGCTTCGACGGCCAGGGTGGAGTCGCCGGTCCCAAGCTGGCACCCGAGCCAATGGCAGCCGATGCCATGATCGCCTATCTGCGCAATGCCGGCGATACCACGCGCATGCCCCCCTACGATGCCAAGAACCTGCCCGACGGCGATATCCTGCACATCCGCGCCTACCTGACCACCATTCCGAAAACGGGCGACTGGAAGTCCAATCCACTGCTCAAGAACTGAGGTTTGCCAACTGAAGTTTGGCAGTTGCCACCGTTCACCCATAAAGGGCAGGATCAGCAGGCCCTGCCCTTTTTGTTTGCTCCCATTCATCAACGAATGAGCACCGACATGCAGCGCTACCTCAAGACCGTCCTCGCCGCGATTTCGGCCTTCCTGCTATCGGCCGCCGCAACGGCCGCGGCTCCTCTGCACGACGCGCTCGACCGCGAAGCCAAAGCGATCGAGGCCCGCATGATCGCGTGGCGGCGCGACATCCATCAGAACCCCGAACTCGGCAACCGCGAGTTCCGCACCGCCGGCCTCGTCGCTGCCCACCTGACGAAGCTCGGCTACGAAGTCCGCGAGAAGGTCGCCACGACGGGCATCGTCGCAACGCTGAAAGGCGGCAAGCCCGGCCCCGTCATCGCGCTACGCGCCGACATGGATGCGCTGCCCGTCGCCGAGGAGGTCGACCTGCCCTTCGCCTCGAAGGTCAAGACGCTGTGGCGCGGCCGCGAGACGGGCGTCATGCACGCCTGCGGCCATTACGCCCACGTCGCCATCCTGATGGCCGCCGCCGAGATCTTCGCCAGGATGAAGGCCGACCTGCCGGGCACGGTGAAGCTCGTCTTCCAGCCGGCCGAGGAAGGGCTAACCATCGGCGAGAAGGGCGGCGCCAAGCAGATGCTCGTCGAAGGCGCCTTCGCCGACCCCAAGCCCGACGCAGTACTCGGCCTCCATGTCGGCTCGAACATGCCCGCCGGCAAGCTCGGCTACCGCGCCGGCCCGCGCAACGCCGGCGCCGACGTATTCCGCATCACCGTGAAGGGCCGCCAGACCCACGGCGCTTCGCCCTGGCGAGGTGTCGACCCGATCGTGCTCGGCTCGCAGATCGTATTGGGGCTGCAGACCATCGTCAGCCGTCAGGTCGACGTGACGACATCCCCCGCCGTGCTGACGGTCGGCATCTTCAACGGCGGCAACCGCTCCAACATCATCCCCGACGCGGTCGAGTTGGAAGGCACCTTGCGCAGCCAGGACATGGAGATGCGCAACTTCATCGTGAAGCGCGTAACCGAAACGGCGGAAGGTATCGCGAAGGGCGGCGGCGGCGAAGCGATCGTCCTGTGGTCGGATGCCGACCACGTCATCCCGCTCGTCAACAACGTCGCGATGACCGCGAAGCTGGTGCCGTCGCTTCAGCGCGTCGCCGGCAAGGACAACGTCTCGGAGGTGCCGCGCGGCATGGCCTACGACGACTTCTCCCTCTTCGCCAAGGAGGTGCCGGGTTTCTTCTTCAACGTCGGCGTCGCGCCGAACCGCCCGAGCGGACAAGTCGCGCCAAACCATTCCCCGCGCTTCGAAGTCGACGAAGCCGGCCTCATCACCGGTCTGCGCGCCATCATGCATGCAACCCTCGACCGCATGACCGTGGGGAAGTAGGCGGAGATCGACAGCGTCACCGACCCCTGGCCGGAAAAACATGAGGGCTGGCGGATACCCGGTCGCGTGTGCGAACAGCACCAGTCCGATATGGCGATCCGCTACTGCCGCTCGGCTTGCGCCGCGATCCAGTCGATGAGATCGAGCTGCCCCCGCATCGCCATCTTGCTCGACGGCCGCCTCTTTTCGCGCTCCCGCCGAACCGTGCGCGATACCGTCTCGCCGTCGAAGCGCGTGCACATCGCCTCCGCTCCCCATAGCTCGCCGAGCGCAGCGACCGGCTGGGCGCGACACGCGGCATCGACGAGCACGGATCGAGCATTGCGGGACAGGTGAGTCGGGCCTCTCAGACACGCGGTTTCAGGAACCTCGCGTCCATTGTTCCCCGAAATGTCTTAATGGTTTTACAACTTCAGCCACAAATCTTCACCTTCAGTGACACATGCAGTATTGCTCAACTGATGAGCAAAAGCCGGGTGAGATCGCCCGGAAGCGTCAGCGGGGCCCGGTGGATGCACGGCAGAACGGGGCATCCTGGATAGGCGATCGCAACCCGCCAGAGGTTGCCGAGCCCGAACGAGTAGGGCTGAGCGCCAGGAAGCGGACGGTAGTGCAGATCGAAGCACTGCTCACTCAGGTAGGAGTCGAAGTGCTCGTCGTCGGCACCGCCGTAGCTTCTCAGCAATTCGACCCTGGTCTCCGCAACATCGACCTGGCGCACGGCGTCTTCGTTCAACAGCCCTTCGGACGTGCTTCCAGTGTAGGTGCACAGATAGGTATCCGCCTCGACCGGCGCGCTATCCACGTGAAAAGAGTAGACGTCCGTGGGAACAGGACCCTCCGCAAGATCCCTGGGATAGCCGGTGATGCAATCTAGCGTCGGCGCAAGGCCCCGGCCACGTAGCAGCGCCTGATCTGCCAGAAGAACCTCCCGAGCCACGACGCCCGCTGGGCTCAAGGCCAGCGCACGGAGGTCTTCATCACCGATCGTGGCCAATCCTTCTTCCGTATCGAGATGCCCCAGGATCTCCTGAAAATCTCCCGGCAGTCGGCGGGGCCAGCACAGCGCGTTGACGTCACCTGCAAAACGCGTCGCGATCAATTCCTCGAAGCTACCGACAATGCCGATGCGGTGGCACGCCTTGAGGCCTCTTGGTTTGATTTCCACGCGACGTCTCGCTTCCCATGCCTTGGCCTGCACAACGGCTAAGCCGCCTTCGCGCGCTCGATCGCCTCGAGGATCATGCGCTTTGCCGCCGCTGCATCACCCCAGCCTTTGAGCTTCACCCACTTGCCGGGTTCCAGATCCTTGTAGTGCTCGAAGAAGTGCTGGATCTGATCATGCGCGATCTTGGGCAGCTGCGTGTAGTCGAACACGTTGGCATAGCGCTGTGTTAGCTTGGGCGAGGGCACCGCGATGATCTTCTCGTCGCCGCCGCCGTCGTCCTCCATCATCAGCACGCCGATCGGGCGCACGTTGATGACAGCGCCGGGCACGATCGGCCGAGTGTTCGCGACGAGCACGTCGATGGGATCGCCGTCTTCCGATAGCGTATGTGGAATGAACCCGTAGTTCCCAGGGTAGCGCATCGGCGTATAGAGGAACCGGTCGACGACCAGCGTACCCGCCGCCTTGTCCATCTCGTACTTGATCGGCTCTCCGCCGATCGGCACCTCGATGATGACGTTGACGTCCTCGGGCGGGTTGTTCCCGATCTTGATGGCGTCGATGCGCATGATCTCTCGCTCCGCTCGATAAGGAGAAATCAGAAGTCGGAAGTCGGAAGTCGGAACATCGACCAATCACCCTGGCAGACCGCGATTTCTGATCTCTGATTTCTGACTTCCGGCTTCTACTTCCGCTTCTTCTCCGTCAGCACCAGATAGAGAGATGCCGACACGATGATGGCCATCCCAGCGATGCTCCACACGCCGGGCAGTTCTCCGAACACCAGATAGGCGATGATCGCGGAATAGACGATCCGAAAATAGTCGAGTGGCACCAGCGCCGTCGTATCGCCGAGGGTGAAGCCATGCGTGATGAGTGCCTGCCCCCCGATGCCCAGCAGGCCGACCACCGAGAGCATCGCGAGTTCGGGCCACGTCGGCCACACCCACCACCAAAAAGCCGGGATCGCCGCAAAAACGGCGTTCCAGAACGCATAGTAGAACATGATCACGCGCGTCGGCTCGGTCGACGACAGCCGCTTGATGCAGATCACGACGAGACCCCCGCCGAAAGCGCCGAGCGCTCCGATGAATGCGCCGGGATCGAAGCCCGCCGAGAACGGCCGCGAATAGAGCAGGATACCGACGAACCCCACCAGCGACACGACGATGCGATTGACGCCGGGGATCTCGCCGAGGAACAGGATCGCCAGCGGGATCATGAACAGCGGCCGCGAGAACTGCAGCGCCATCGCATCCGCCAGAACCATGTGCGTGATGGTCCAGAAGAAGCACGCATTGCCGAGCGCGCCCGCGGCCCCGCGTGCCAGATGCATAGCCGGCCGCTTGGTGCGGAACGGCTCCATCGGGTTCGCCAGGAAGATCGGCAGGATCAGCAGGAAGCCGACGAACGAGCGGAAGAACAGGATCTCGAAACTCGGAATGCGCGATCCCAGGATCTTGACCAGCACCGCCATGAAGACGAGCGTCAGCGATCCCGCTGACACCAGCACCGCCCCCCGCGCATTGGGAACCATCCCGTCCCAGCGCGTGAGAACAGCCAGACGCATCCGCGCGAGCGGCTCCGGCAACATGCTGCCGCCGAGCCGCACACGGGCTCCCTTGCCTTCATCGTCTGCCATTTTGCCCCGGGTGCGCCGCGCGCGTCTTTGCCGTCGCCGACCTTACACCCGTCGCGAGCCGGGTCCAGCATGGCGCAATGTTCGCGCAGATGGAGAGAGGCATCGGGCGTCGGTCGAAGGACAAGACTGGAACCATTGCGGCGTCTGAAGGTTTTGACCCACAAGTGAAGTGGCGAGCGTCCACCTCTCCTTCTCCCCGTCATTACGGGTAGAATGTTGGGATGAGGGGCGGCAGCTTGCTTCATCAGCCCGAGCAAGGTCTCGCGCACGGCCACGCCCGACCGTTCCTCGACAAGGACGATCAGGCGACGCGTGGTTTTGAATGTACAGGCCTCACCAGATGACGGAGTGACGCATCGCTATCACGGGTACTTTGAATTTGGCGGCATCGAAGCTACATGAGACATTGGGTGTTCGCTCGAATGGTTGCGCGAACAGGGCATGCACTGGTCGGGCCGCCAGTGACGGATGCCCGTGCACATGTCATCGTCAGATTCCTCTTTTCAGCGGTTTATCAGCAGTGAAGCCGCTGGCGGCATCGTCTTGATGGCGGCGGCATTTTCGGCTCTTGTCGTCGCGAACTCGCCTGCCGCACCAGCCTACTTCGCGTTGCTGAAGAGTTACTTTTTCGGCCTTTCGATCCAACATTGGATCAACGATGCATTGATGGCCGCCTTCTTTCTTTTGGTCGGCTTGGAAATCAAGCGCGAGTTTATCAATGGTCAGTTGTCGAATTGGCCACGCCGAACCCTCCCAGGCCTTGCGGCGCTCGGCGGCATGTTTGTCCCCGGCCTCATCTTCGTCATCTTTAACGCCGGGTCACCCGGCACGCTGCGGGGCTGGGCCATCCCAGCGGCCACAGATATCGCGTTCGCGCTCGGTGTCTTGGCGCTCCTAGCCCGCGTTTCTCACCCTATGCCACGGTGCAGTGCGAGACGCGAACTTGAGGCGTATGAATCGTAGTCGTCCGACGTTCGGTCAACCACCATCGTTGCCGCCGTTTTGGGCGGAGCGTACAGGCGCTTTGCTGATCCTCTT
>CAMDMH010000171.1 GCA_945901835.1 Devosia equisanguinis
AGCGATTTTCGGCATGACCTCGGCGCGGAAAAGCTCGAGCGAATTGAGCGCGTGGCCCAGGTGCATGTCGCCGAACATCATGTAGCCGAGCAGGTAGTTGATATCGAGGTCGGCCGATTGTTCCTCGATCTTGGCGATGACGGTCGAGGGCGAGCCGGCAATCATCACGCCTTCCTTGACGAGGTCCTCATAGTTGACCTGGCCGGGGATGCGGAGGCGGTCGGAGAAGTCCTTGTGGCCATGCTTGTGCCAGAGCCAGTGGAGCGAGCCCAAGTGGTGCTCGACGGCAGGTTTGGCGATGCGGACGGCTGCTTCATCGGTTTCGCCGACGACGATGTAGCGGAGTGCACCCACTGCGGTGCCGCCACTGAATTCGGCCTTCGGGCTGACCGGACCGCCGCGCTTCGCCAGTGCTTCCTTGAATATCGCGATGTTGGTCTTGGCGAGCTTGCTCGGCCCGTTGGCGGTGAAGTGCATGCCCTGCTCGCCGGCCCAGGTGGAGCCGGTCTCGTTCGACGAGCCGTACCAGAAGGCGGGATAGGGCTGTTGGAACGGACGCAGCGCCACGGGCACGTCCTTGTAGGTGTAGTGCTTGCCTTCGTAGCTGAAGGTCTCGCCGCCGGTCAGGCCGGCCAGCAGGCACTTGTAGGCGTCGATGAAGATGTCGCGCGAGTCGTCGAAGGCGATCTTGTGATAGCTGAGCTCGTAGGGCGAGATACCACGGCCGACGCCGACCTCCATCCGCCCCTTGCTCAACTGGTCCAGCATGCAGATCTCCTCCATCATCTTGAGAGGAGACGTGAGTGTCAGCAGGTAGACGAGCGTGCCGATATGGATGCGTTTCGTCTCGCGGGCAAGTGCGCCGAGGAAGACGCCGGGCACGGGGACCATGTTGATCGGCGAGCAATGGTGCTCGGCCAAGTGGATGCAGTAGAGTCCGGCTTCGTCGGCGGCTTTGAAGAACTGGAGCCGCTCGGAATAGAGGTACGCCAGCGGGCGGCCCGAGTTCGCGACGTGATCGAATAGTCCGACTTTCATGGTGCCTCTGGTGTGCGGGGCGTGACGTAGATTGACCGCTGAGGTCGCCGCGAACTACCCTACACTCCTACATGGCTGCAGACCATGGCAACACAGTCGTGAGCCAAACTGGTCGTCCGGCGCGACGTTCGACCGGCGGAGCGGATTGAAACGACATTTCAATCATTGGTCACAATCATTGGACCGGCAGGGGGAATGCAGATGGCGTTTTATCGCAGTGCGGCGATGGCCGCAGCTCTGACGCTCGTGACGTGTCTGCCGGCAGAGGCGCAGTTCTACAAGGACAAGACGCTTACCCTGTTGATCAACTACGGTGCCGGCGGCAATGCGGACATCGAAGCGCGGGTGTTCCAGCAGCATTTGAAAAAGCACATTCCCGGCACGCCGAACGTCATCATACAGAATCAGCCTGGCGCCGGCGGGATCAACGCGATGAACATGCTTGGGCTCAATGTGGGCTCGAGGGCGGATGGGCTGACGCTCGGCTATTTCACGTTCGGGCCGATCAGCTCCATCGCCGAGGATCCGAACCTCAAGATCAATGTCGCCGATTTCATGGTCGTGGGGGCGTCCAAGAGCGCCGCTCTCGTCTATGGCCGAAAGGACATACCGCCGGGAATGACGAAGCCTACGGATCTCATCAAGGCCACCCGACTGTTCGTGGCGGGATATGCGCGTTCGAGCCTGCACGATACGCGGCTCAAGATGGCGTTCGAGCTGCTCGATATTCCGTTCACGATGGTTACCGGTTTCCAGTCGACTGGGGCGGTGAACAAAGCGATGGCGCAGGGCGAGGTCAACATCACCGGTTCGACGCTCCCGGGCTATCAGACGCAGGCCATTCCGCAAATCGTCAATCTCGGGATCGGCATGCCGTTCTTTCAGTTTCCGGTCTACGGACCGGACGGGAAGCCAGCGGGCAATCCCATGCTGACCAAGCAGGGTATTCCGACCTTCGACCAGTTCTATGCAGAGGCCAAGAACAAGCCGCTGGCCGGGCCGAAATGGGAGGCGATGCTGCTCGCCAACCATCTGGGCACGCAGATGCAGCGGCTGATCGTGTTGCCCAAGGGTTCACCGATCGAGGCGCGCGATGCGCTGCGTGCGGCATTCCAGGACACCGCGCGTGATCCCGATTTCATCCGGGACTTCGAGCGGGTCACGAACGAGAAGCCGGAGATCGCGCCTGCGTCCGAGGTTGAGCCGCTGCTGGAGCGTATGCGCAACGTGGATCCGGCCGTGCGGAAGGTGCTCAAGGAGGCAATTGCGGAATAGGTTCGCGCCTCAGTCGTTCAATATGGAACGGATGGTCCGGGCCGGTCGCTCATCTGCAGTTTGCTCACTTCGGCAAATGGCGCAAAGTGATGCATTCCCACGGGTTGATTTTTTGGGGTATGGGAGCGGACAAGCTGGTTCGAGCGCTTCGCATCTGAATTGCGGGGGTGTCTCGGCTGCATTTCATTTCCGACAAAGGGGATGTCTAACTTGACCGCACGCGACAGCAAGGGGAAACCGAGCCCGACCATCGAGATCTTCGGCGAACTCGATCCTCTTCCCCGGCTATTGATGGGGCCGGGACCCGTGGATCTTTATCCGCGCGTGCTCAGGGCGATGTCGGTCGCGGTGCAAGGGCAGTTCGATCCGCAGTTCACCGGCTATATGAACCAGACGATGGCACTCTACCGGCACGTGTTCCGCACGGCCAACGAATGGACTTTCCTGATCGACGGTTCGGCGCGGGCCGGTATCGAAGCGTGCCTCGTATCGCTGCTGGCGCCGGGCGACCGGATGCTGGTGCTGAATTTCGGCCGGTTCGGGCATCTGCTGATGGAGATCGGCCGCCGCGTCGGCGCGGAGGTCGTATCGATCGACGCGGAGTGGGGCACCGTGTTCGAGGCGGCTGAGGTCGAGGCCGCTATAAAGAAACACAACCCGAAGGTGGTCGCGACCTGTCAGGGCGACACCTCCACGACGATGCTGCAGCCACTCGACCAGATTGGTCCGATCTGCCGCAGGCATGGCGCGCTCCTCTATGTGGACTGCACGGCTTCGCTCGCCGGCAATGCGTTCGAGACCGACGATTGGCAGATCGACATCACGTCGACCGGATTGCAGAAGTGTCTGTCGGGGCCACCGGGCTCGGCGCCGATCACGTTCAACGGGCGGGCTGCGGCGGCGATCAATCACCGCAAGCACGTCGAAGCGGGCATCAAGACGTCCGACATGGTGGAAGGCAACGGTCCGATCATCGGTTCGAACTATTTCGATCTCGCGATGCTGATGGACTATTGGAGCCCGAAGCGGCTCAACCATCATACCGAGGCGGCCAGCATGCTCTACGCGGCACGAGAATGTGCGCGGGTCGTGCTCGAAGAAGGACTAGATGCCGGCATCGCGCGCCATGCGCAGGCCACTGCTGCGCTGCGGGCGGGGCTCACGGCGATGGGGCTCGAACTCTATGGCGACAGCCGTTACCGCATGGCCAACGTGACCGGCGTTTACATCCCCAAGGAAATCAAGGACAGCGAGCGCGTCCGTTCGCAGATGCTGGAGGATTTCGGAATCGAGATCGGGACTTCGTTTGGGCCGCTGGCGGGGAAGATCTGGCGGATCGGTACCATGGGGCATGTCGCGCGCAAGGCGAATGTGTTGCGCTGTCTCGCGTCGCTCGAAGCGGTGATGCGGCGTCATGGATATGCGAAGACCGGCGGGGCTGGTGTCGAGGCCGCATATCGGGTCTACGATCAGGCTTGAAATGCTCGTGGGCCATTAGATCGAATTGATGGAGGTACGCGATGAGCGCCGACAGCCGGGACAAAGACCAGGTGACGAACGGCGGCACGCTGCTTTCGCGGCCGGTCAAGATCGTGAACATCGGTCTGGAACGCTTTGCCAAGGAACTCGAGGCGCAGTCGGTTCCCGTGGTCCAGATCGAATGGGCGCCTCCGGCCGGCGGGAACGCGAAGCTCGCCGCTCTTTTGGCTAAACTGGGAAGTTGATGAGTAGTTTGGCGTAGGTTGAGGCGAGCGTAGCGAGGCCCGACACCTGACATCATCGCGTGGTGGACCACGTGGTGGGCCTCGAGCCGCGAAGGTGCTGCCCTAGACACAACTTACGAGAGAGATACGAGAGAGATTAAGTGAAGAAGATCGATGTAGCCAACGCCGAGACGCTGAAGCGGATGCTTTCCGGCGATCCCGTGCTGGTCGATTGCATCCCGGCGGGAGAGGCCATTCCGGCGCTGGAAAAGGGACTGATCCTGCATTCCGGGCCGCCGATCGGCTGGGACCGGATGTGCGGCCCGATGCGCGGCGCAGTTACTGGCATTGCCGTGTTCGAGGGCTGGGCCAGCGATCTTGGTGACGCCGAGAAGAAGGCGGCGGGCGGGCAGTTCCGTTTCGAGCCGAACCATCATCACGGTGCGGTCGGGCCGATGACCGGGATGACGACGCTGTCGCAGCCGCTGCTGGTCGTCGAGAACCGCACATTCGGCAATCGCGCCTATTGCGCGATCAACGAAGGCCTCGGAAAGGTGATGCGGTTCGGCGGTAACGACGCTGAAGTGCTGGGCAGGCTAGCGTGGCTGCGCGACGAGTTGGGGCCGGCGCTCGGACGTGCGTTGCGCGATATGGGTGGCATTCCGTTGAAGGTGCTCATCTCGCGCGGCCTGTCGATGGGCGACGAGATGCACCAGCGCAATATAGCGTGCTCGAGCCTGCTGCTGCGATTGCTCGCGCCTGTTCTGGCGCGCACTACGACGGACGCGAAGGTGCTCGAGCGCTGTCTCGACTTCATCGGGCGCAACGACCAGTTCTTTCTCAACGTCGGCATGGCGATGGGGAAATCGATCACCGATCCGGCGCGAGGCATCGAGGGTTCGTCGATCGTGACTGCGATGTGCCGCAACGGCACGGATTTCGGTATTCGCGTTTCGGGTACGGGAGATCAGTGGTTCACCGCGCCCGTCGAGATGCCGGTGGGGCTCTATTTCCCGGGGTTCAGTGAGAAGGACGCGAACCCCGACATGGGCGATAGTGCGATCGTCGAGACGGTCGGGCTCGGCGGCTTCGCGATGGCGGCAGCACCTGCGGTGGTTGGCTTCGTCGGTGCGGGGCCGGCGTCGGAGGCGGCGAACTTCACGCGGCTGATGGGCGAGATCGCCGTCGGCATCAATCCGGAGTGGACGATACCGTCGCTCGATTATGCGGGTGTGCCGACGGGCATCGATATCCGTCGCGTTGTCGATACGCAGATCGCGCCGACGATCAACACGGGCATCGCGCACCGGCAGCCGGGCGTGGGACAAGTGGGCGCCGGCGTCGTGAAGGCGCCGATGGGTTGTTTCGAGGCGGCGCTGGTGGCGTTCGCCGAGACGATGGGGGTCCGCTGATGCCGGTCGTCAACGAGATCCGCAAGGGGTTCTATCTCGACAGCGTCGCGCTGATGCGCATTTCGCGGTCGATCGTCGCTATGCCCGACATCGAGGAAGCCGGTCTGATGATCGGCACGCCGGCCAACAAGCAAATTCTGCGCGAGGCGGGCGTGCTGGACGCGTCGGGTGAGGCTGCAGCGCCGGGCGATCTCATCATAGCGGTTCGGGCGAAAACGGAAGTGGCTGCAAAGGCGGGGATGGCCGAAGCCGCATCGTTGCTCGATGCGCCGCGGCGCACGAGTGCTGTCACGGCATGGCGGCCGCGGACCTTGCGTGCGGCGCAGGCGCAGATGCCGGATCTGTCGGTTGCATTGATTTCCGTGCCGGGAGATTTTGCTGCGGCGGAGGCGCTGAAGTCGATCCGCGCCGGTCTCGACGTGATGATCTTTTCCGACAACGTGTCGGTCGAACAGGAAGTCGAACTGAAGAAAGAGGCGCGGACCCTCGGGCGGCTCGTGATGGGGCCGGACTGCGGCACGGCGATCATCGGTGGCGTGCCGTTGGCGTTCGCGAACGTGGTGCCGCGTGGCGACATCGGCATCATCGGCGCTTCGGGGACTGGCATCCAGGAGATATCGTGCCTGATCGCGCGGGCCGGCAAGGGCGTGAGCCACGCTATCGGCACCGGCGGTCGCGATCTCAAGGCCGATGTCGGGGGAATAACGACGCTGATGGCGCTCGATCTGCTCGATGCCGATCCGGCGACGAAGCACATCGTCATCGTGTCGAAGCCGCCGGCTGCTGAAGTTGCCAAGGCGGTGGTCGCGCGTGTCGCCAAGAGTTCAAAGCCGTTCACGATCTGCTTCCTCGGCGGCGACGGGAACGGCATGCCGGCGAACGCGAAGGCTGCAGCAACGTTGAAGCAGGCGGCGGAACTCGCGGTCGGTAAGGCGATCGACAGTGAAGGTGCTGGTGCTCGGGCGAAGCCGGCGGGACGGAAGGGTGCGAAGCTGTTGCGCGGGCTCTATTCCGGTGGGACGCTGTGTGCCGAAGCGCAGATCGTGCTGCAAGGCCATCAACTCGCGGTCACGTCGAACGTGCCGGTTCCCGGCGCAAAGTCGCTAGGCGATCTGTCGTCAGCGCATGCACTGATCGATTTGGGCGATGACGAGTTCACGCGCGGGCGGCCACATCCGATGATTGAGCCGGCGGTGCGCGATGCGCCATTGATCGAGGCGCTCGGCGACGCGAATGTTGCCGTCATCCTGCTCGATATCGTGCTGGGGTACGGTGGCCACGC
>CAMDMH010000172.1 GCA_945901835.1 Devosia equisanguinis
GAACGCCTTGCTCGGCCACCACGGCGTCGGCGACAGCGGCCACGCGATCTCCGTCCACCCGGCCGCGGGATCGAGCGCGAGCGGCTGTTGCAACGGATCGCGTTTGAGGACCAGCATGACGCCGACCGCGAGAAGCCCCGCCGCGACCGCCGCCATCGTGATGACGGCATGCCGCTGCCAGCGCGCGTCCGCAGTACGGGGAGCCCCTCGGTTCACCCGCGCAGCGCCTTGCGGTCGATCTTCATCAAGGTCGTGCGCGGTAACTCCGCCAGAACCTCGATCGCGGACGGCAACTTATAGCCCCCGATTGGGCGAACTTGCGCCTTCAGCGCATCGACGAGCGCTGGCCCCGCAGCGTGGCCTGACCTCAGCACCACGAACGCTTTCGGCTTGGTGAGGCCGTCCGGGTCCGTATAGCCGATCACGGCAGACTCGAGCACCGCCGGATGATCGTTGAGCGCGCTTTCTATGTCGGTCGGCGAGACCCACAGGCCGCTCACCTTGAACACGTCGTTGTTGCGGCTCGAGAACCAGAAGTAGCCGTCCTCGTCGAAGAAGAGGCTGTCGCCGGTCCGCGCCCAGTCGCCCACGAACGTTTCGCGCGACTTCGCGTATTTCCGCCAATAGAAGAAGCAGGACGTCGGCGACTTGATACAGCATTCGCCCGCTACGTTGGGCGTGCGGATCTCCGCACCGTCGTCGTCGATGAGCTTCACTTCGCAACCGAACACGGGCCGCCCCAAGCTGCCGCGCCGGAAGTCGGACGGACTGTTGACGATCCACTCATAGGCGATCTCGGAGGAGCCGATCGAATCGTGCATCTCGATGCCGAACCGATCGAAGAATTCCTGGAACACCTGGGGTGGGATTTTCTCCGATGCCGACACCGCGAACGAAAGCGCCGGAAATCTCGGTGGCTCCTTCATCCCGCGCATCACTTCGAGCGCATTCTTGATGACGGTCGGCACCGTCACCCACTTCGTCACGCCATGGCGGCCGAGCGCGTCGAGCACCACGTCGGGCCGCGGCGGATCGCGGGTGATGATAGCGGTGGCACCATGCGACAGCGGGATGAACAACCCCGGCCAGACACCATGGGTGAAATACTTCTTCGACGTCGCGTAGACCACGTCGTCGGCGGTGTATTCCCACATCGCCCCATGGCGGGCGGGCACGATCAGGAAATCGTAGGCGAGATGCGTGATGCCCTTGGCGGTGCCGGTCGTGCCGCCCGAGTAGAACA
The DNA here is from genome assembly GCA_945901835.1 of Devosia equisanguinis. Taxonomy (GTDB): domain Bacteria; phylum Pseudomonadota; class Alphaproteobacteria; order Rhizobiales; family Hyphomicrobiaceae; genus CAMDPA01. Next base: position 1,244 of record CAMDMH010000172.1, read on the forward strand.
TATACGTGATATCGTTGGAGTGCCGCAGGTGCGATGGGCTGGTCGAGGCCGCCGTCGCGCGGATCGCAGTGAACGTCACCACGTTGCGGGCCGTCGCATCCGCCAGCGCGCCGATATCGATGTCGCCGCGCACGATGATCGTCCTGAGCGAGGCCGGAAGCTTGGCGCCGATCTCCACCAGCTTCGGAATCTGTTCGGCGTCGATGTAGAGGAACCGGCACGCGGTATCGGTGATGAAGTAGAGCAGGTCCGAGGTCTTGTAGAGATCGGAAACGACGGCCGGGATCGCGCCGGTGCGCAGGCCGCCGAGCCACATCGCGACGTAGTCGAGACTGTCGGTAGCGAAGAACAGTATGCGATGCTCCGGCTCCACGCCGATGCCCGTGAGGCCCGCCTGCACCTGCCGCGCCATGACAGACAATTCGCCGTAGCTCACGCGCTCGCCGTCCGCGATTACGGCCGTCTTGTTCTCTATCGGCGTGCCCAGGTGCTTGTCGAGGATGGCACCGACCGGATCGATCCATTCGGGGATCTCCGGATCGCGCCAGTCCTGCCAAGCCTTGGTGTAGACGAGTTTTCGGTACGCCTCGACCGTCAGCTCGGCCATCACGTTCCTCCTGCCGGATTGATTGAAGATTTCATCCGACCCTACCCGATTTGACGCGGCCACGTCATGAGGGTATCGCCCGGCACCAGCCTCGCGGCAATCTGGGTATTCTCTGTATTTGCCGCTCACGAGGGGAGAGTCCGCTATGAGCGCCGAGATCGTCAACCTGCGCAAGGCGCGGAAGGTGAAGGAGCGGGCCGACAAGCAGCGGCGCGCTGCCGAGAACCGCGCCCTCCATGGCCGCACCAAGGCGGAGCGCGAACGCGATGCGGACGCCAAGGTCCGCGTGCGCCGGGAACTCGACGGCGCCAAGCGCGAACCCGGCGAGAGCGATAGCAGCAACGACCGTGAATAGCCCCTTGCCAGTGCCGGCGGCGCGCCCCCTTGCGGCCAGCCGCCCCGTGAAGCGCTCGTTCACGCTGTCGGGCCACCGCACGTCGATCTCGCTGGAAGCTGCGTTCTGGGACGCGCTGCGGGATGCTGCCACCGCCGAAGGCGTCTCGCTTGCGGTGCTCGTCGGACGGATCGACCACCTGCGCGGCGACGCTGGGCTTTCGGGGGCTGTGCGCGTCTGGGTGCTCGACTACTTCAGGCGGAAGTCTGCCCAGCCCGCTGCCTGATAGACCCCGGCTTGCGTCCACGCTTCGGCGCAATTCTCAGGGCCGCTGGCCCATCAACAAGTCCTGCAGCGACTTCTGGTCGCGCTGACGAGCCGTCGCCGCGGGCGGCCGCACGACACGCGGCATTGGCGCTTCCGCTTCGCCTCTGCGTTGAGGCGTTACTGCTGGCTGCGGCGCCACGTTCTGCGGGATCTGGAATGGCGCTTGGATCACCGGCGCACTTGTGGGATTTGACGCAGGCCCGCCCGCAGCCGGCGTCGCCCCTTCCGATACAGGCGCCTCCAACCGCCGTTGCCGCTCCTGCTCGAGCCGAACGCGCTCTTCGTCCTGCCGCCGCAATTCCTCCAGCCGCTCCGCATCGCGCTCCATCGTGAGGATCGAAAGCTCGCGCTCGAGCCGGTCGACCGACAACCTGGGCTCGGATTTAGCGATGCTTCCCAGCGCACCCGTCCAGACGAGCACCAGCGGCGGCAGCGGCTCCCGCTTGGCGCCCGCACTTTTTCCCGCGCCCGGCAACTGACGGCGCGAAACGATCTGCCATTCGCTGTCGGCCCGCAGTTGCGCCAGATCGATCGTGGTCGAATTGCGCAAGCTCGCTTCCGGCTGCTTGATCTCGAGCGCACCGATCCGTGCTGCGCCGTCCGCGATCTCCACCGGCAACTTCACGTTTCCGATCTGCGACTGGCTGCGCGGGCGCTCCGCCAGGATCAGCTTTTCGAGCTGCGCGCGCTCGATCGCATCGCTGCCCTCGATGGCCGCGATCGCGGCCTTGTCGACGATTTCAGCTGCGATACCGGGCACGCGACCGTTCCGGATCTCGATCTCGCCTTTGCCCACCGCCGTCGCCATGATCGCGCGCGGCGTGAAACCGCGCGAGGTGATCGAAAACACCGCATTGCCCTCTCCGCTCGCGGCGAGCGCACCACTGCCGCCGGGGGCAAACTGCGCCAATTGCGCGCCGGTCATGCGTGCTTCGAGCGAAACGCCGGCGCCCGCTTGAGCGGCCTCGATCGTTCCGCGCGCCGTGAACCGGCCGCCCAACGCAGCTCCTGTCAGCCCCTGCAACTCGATGCGGCCCGGCCCGAATGCGATCCGCGCCTCGGCCTGGGTAAGCCCCAGGTCCGGCGTGAGCGCCGCCGACGCCGCGCCGATCGTGATCTGGCCTTCGACGTCCCCGACGAGGCCCTGGACGAAGCCCGTGTCGGGCCAGGGCGAGGCGGCATCCGCGGCGGTCGCCTCCACAGCGGGCGCCGCATTTCCGTCGAGCATCATCCCCATCAGGCCAGGGATCGAAAGGCGATCCGTCGTGAGTTGGCCGTCGATCCGCGTACGCTCGCCGCGCCGCGTCATCGCGATCTTTCCGCCGACGCGCCCGCCACCGATGTCGAGACCGCGGGTGGAAAGCGTGGTGGCGGCGGCATTCCGCTCGATGTCGATGACGCCATTGATGCTGTTTCCAGCGCCCGGCAGGCGCCGCGATGCGCCCGCGAGGACGAGCAACTCGCTCGCTGCCGGCGCCGTTATCCGGATCGCGCCTTTGAGTTCGAGAGTGCCGTCCGTCGTCAGTGCGGCATTACCGTCGTAGTCGGCACTGGTTCCACTGCCGGTCTCGATCCGTGCGGTCGTGATGATCGCACGTATAGTACCGCCCGCCGCGCGCACCCTGAGCGCCGCACTCTCGGGAATTCCCGCAGGCGCCGCCACGCCGGGGTGGCGCCCCGCGAGCAGCCGCAGCGGCCGCGCGGCTTCCACACCGTCGATGTCGAGCGCAAAGTTGAACGGCGCCTCACGCCATTGCGCGAGCCCCCCGTCGAGCTTCAAGGCCATCACGGCCCGGGAGCCGTCGACCGTGCCGTTGGCGCTGAGCGTCACGAGGTCGGGTTGAACGCCACCGAGGACCAGCGTTCAGCCGAGATCGGTGCGCAATACGTCTTCGAGCAATGGCCTCACCGCGCCGCGCGCACCCGCCGGCAGCGCCTCGAGCAGCGAAGTCATCGCCTCCCGCCCCGCAGCCGACGTCCACCCGCGCAGGGTTCCCGCCGGTTTCGTCCGCAGTCCGGAAAGCTCGCCCTGAAGCTCGATGCGCGCACCTGACGGGCTCGTCGCGGCGGCGTTCGTGAGCGTCAGCGTGCCGGCTTTCACGGCCAGATCCGCATCGACATCGCGCAATGTCGTCTGGCCGTCGGCCAGTTCCTGTGCCTTGAGCTTGAGCCGCAGGCTTCCGACCGCCCGCTCGATACCGGCGACCCGCTCGGCGATGCGCATCAGCGGGATCGAGCCGGTCTCGGCGAACCGCTGCGCGGGATTGGCCGCAGCCGCACCCGGGCGCGATGTGAAATCGAGGCTTCCCGGTGCGATCGGGGCGATGTCGATCTTGTGCGCCTCGGCGCTGATGTCGAGTTTGGGCGAGGCCCCCCAGCGCCAATCGGCCGACGCCAGAACCTGGCTGCCGCCGATCTCGATCTGGGCGTCGGACAGTACGACGCCCTCGGGATCGAGGCGCAGCCGCGAGGAAATCGAGAACGGCGCGTCCGGGCGGCCCTGTGGATCTTTGTCGGCTGACGCTGCAAAGAGCCCATCCGCGCCCACCCACGCCGCGAAGCGCTGATAGCCCGTGCCGCGCAACACGATCTCGCCCTCGAACGTGTCCGACAAGGGGGCAGCCGGCGCATTCGCAGCAGGTGGCGCCGCCGCCTTGGTTGCCGACGAACCCAGCGTGCCGCGCAATTCGCCGCGTGCGCCGCCCGGAAGTGCCGCCCGGAATTCGCCGATACTCGTCAATCCGCCCGCTCGCGCCAACGCGAGTTTGACGCCGCTGAGCGCGTCGCCGCCCAGATTGACCTGATCCACGTCGAAAGTGACCAGCGATGTGCCGTCGCGCGGCAGCAGCAGGCTCGCCTGCCCGATCAGGCGTCGCACCGTATCCATCGGCGATGCCTTGCGCGCGCCCTCCGGCCCGACGATCTGGTCGAGGTCGAGCCAGCGTGACGTGAGACGCGTTTCCAACCGGAGCCCGTTGCGCCAGTTCGCGACCATTTCGCCGTTGACGAGTTGCGGCTTGCCGTCCTGCTCGAACGCGAACGCCAGATTGCTGAGCTGCGCGCTCTCCAGATTGCTGTCGATGGTCGCGGTGAGATCGATCGTTTCCGCCCCGCGCTGGGGACGTGCTCTGGCTTCTCCTGGCATCAGCCCGCCGAACACCGAGGCGAGCGGAAGCTTGGCCGTCAGTGTGCCCGTGTTGCGCGCACGTGGCGACAGCTCCGACAGCAAGCCGTCGACGGAATAGACGTTTCCGTTGTCGGGCGAGCGCACACTGGCCTTGTAGCGCAGCTTGCCGTCGGTCTCCCGTTGCGAGGTACCTATCCGGATCTCGCGGCGCGAACCTTGCCAGTCGAGCATCCCGCGAAACCGGTAGGGTCCGTCGAGGGAGGATGCCGCCAGTTCGCCGTCGATGCTCGACAGCGTCAGCGGCTCGGCGAAGCCCGGAGTTCTCAGCGACACGATACCGTCGCGAATACGAACCTGTTGCAGAATGACGTCGCTCGGCATGAACAGCAGCGCGCCCGGCGCGATCTTGATCGCCTGCCAGTTGCCACGTCCGTCCTGGTCCACGGCGAGCCGCAATACCGGCCGGTCGAGTTCGATCTCGCTCGCCTCGATCGCGCCTTTCAGCAGCGGCGTAGGCGACAGCCACAGCGTGAACGCTTCGGTCCGGAAGAACGGCTCGCCGAGCGCCGCGCCGGCATCCGAGATGCGGACTTTCTCGAAGCGCACATAGGGCGACGGCAGCAGCCGCAGGTTGACCTTGCCGCCGACGCGAACGTCCCGGCCGAGGACCCGCGAGGCCTCTTCTTCGAACACGCCGCGATAGGCGTCCCAATCGATAACGTGGGGCACGGCGAACAGCGCAGCCAGCACCGCGACCAGCAGCCCGCCGATCCACAGGAGCAGACTGTTCATGCCTCGCAACGCCATGCACCGGCATATCCGCCGGAGATCGTGAAAAACTGCCGCACGGCCCCAAATACCCGAAAGACACTCTGCGAGACGACGAGAGTGCCGTGCACGCCCACGCGTAGCGGATTCCGGGCACACCGGCGCGATTGCGTTGCCACGCGGGCGGCCTCCTGTGGTCGCAATGTCCCAAACCTACGATAACTATCCGACATTCCCCAAGTAGCCTTGGGACGGTTCGAGGCTACGCCGTCCGTCGGGCGTTGACACCGGCCAT
>CAMDMH010000173.1 GCA_945901835.1 Devosia equisanguinis
AGAAAACCGACAAACCGGATGCTGATTGACGCGGAACGTCAATCAAAGCGCTTGCCAATGGCGCGGCCAGCGTCAATCATCATTTCGCTCGGCCGCCTCGTCTCATCCTGATTGACGCGCCGTTCTCACCCAGATTGTCGCGCTATAAACCGCGATCACATCGCTGACGACCGCACCGACCTGGCCACCGATCGCGAGCCAGTTGAGCGTCGCCGCCGCACGCGTTGCAGCTTGCGAGCCGGCATGTCGAACCGGTGGCTTTTCGTCGCTCATGCACATCCTCCGACACCAACCACATCGGTCCACCCGCGGGCATGCCCCACCATTGGTTGATTGAGTTACAAACGAATGGAGCGGAAACGAGGCCCGCCGCCCCATTGCCGCCACCATCCGGCCGCCGGCAGACGCCAACGGCTAAGCCTTGATTTCCTCGTGCTGGATATCGAGCATCTTCTTCGCGGCATCGATCTTCTCGAGCAGTCCGAGATCGCGTGCGCCGGTTCCGTTGGGAGGCATGCCTTCGTTGGTGGCAGCCATCCGCTCCATCACCAGCAGGCGCCAACGCTCCAGCGTGGCGAACTTCTGCCCGAGCGTAAGCCCCGCTGTTGCGGCGAGCTGCCCGGGATCGTCGAACTGCCCCTCCGGATTGAAGCGCGCAGTCTCGGTATTGAGATTGCTGATTTCACTCATCGCTGGTCCTCCTGGCACAAGCGAAAGCTCGCCATCGCGGCAACGCTACGCAAGGCCAAGAGGGAAACGCGGCACCCTCCCAAGAGTTCCCGGCAGCGCCGCCGGACGTCCTGCCTCAGCCGGCCTTCTCCAGCGCCACCTCGAGGCTTTCCAGTGCCTTCGCCGTGAACAGATGCATGTTCTCGACGCGATCCGTCCGCGCGGTTTCCAGCGTCAGCGACATTTCTACGGGGCCCGCGATGCCGATACAGCAATGCCCTGCCGCATCGCCATAGCGATTGCCGGTCGGCCCCGTCGCCCCGGTTTCACCGAGGCCCCACACGCTCGCCTGTCGCTGACGGATCCGCCGTGCCAGCAGCAGCGCATAGGTCTCCGTCGAAGGCCTGAACCCGGCCATGTCGGCATTCCCGATCGAGAGCAGCCCACGCCGGGCCGTCCGCGTGTAGACGACCGTGCCGCCGATGAAGAAGGCGGACGCCCCTCCGACCGACAGCAGCGACGCAGCAATCAGGCCTCCCGCCGAGGACTCCGCGATCGCGATCGTCTCGCCCCTCGCCTTCAGCTTCGCGCCGACCCGCCGTGCGATTGCGATCAACTCGTTCATGCCGCCCCTCCGGTGCTTGGAACCAACAGCCCACCATACCGCCAACAGCCGCTGATGCTCCAGCAGGCCGGCGAGGCTGGTATGCTCCTTGCTGTTCGCCGTCCAAACGAACCCGCATGGGCTTCCCTCAAAATGGCACAGGGCGACATGAACGCATTCTCCGACACGGTTCAGCGCCTAGCGATGCCCGGCCCGATTGGTGTCGAGAGTGGCGTCGATACGGCCGCCAGACCCCACGCCCGCCGTGTTTCCGCTTCCCATTCCATAGACCGCGCCGGGTTGCAGATCGGCGTCGTGACGGAAACGGCTGCTCTCGCTTCTCTTGCGCCGGAATGGAACAGCCTGTTCGAGCGCGCCGGCCGCCCGTCCCAGGTGTTCCAGACCCACGCCTTTGCCTCGCTATATGCCTCGACCTACGACCTCGGAACGCCCGGTGCTTCATCGAGGCACGCGTGCAATTGCCGCCTCGCCATCGTGACGGCCCGCCGCGAAGGCCGCCTCGTCATGGTCTGGCCGCTGGTCGAAACCCGCCGCTTCGGCGTGCGCTGCCTGAGCTGGCTCGGCGAGCCCGTTACCCAATATGGCGACGTAGTCCTCGATCCGGCCGAGCAGGCGTTGGAAACGTTGCAAACCGCGTTCGACTTCATCCGCGCCGAAATCCGGCCTGATATGTTCCGCCTCCGCAAGGTCCGCTCGGACGCCGTCATCGCTCCGTTCCTCTCCAGCCTCGATATCACGCCCGCCGAGCCCGTCGAAGCACCCTGCGTGACGTTGGCCGCCGGTGGATCGCCGTTCGAGGACCGGCAGAACGGCAAGGCCAGAAAGAACCGGCGCCGCCTGATGCGACGCCTGGAAGAATGCGGCACCGTCGTATTCCGCGAACTGCCCCCCGGCGATGCCGCCTCCGCCGCCCTCGCCGCCGGCCTTACCGACAAGCGCGATTGGCTGAAGCGTCGCGGCCTCGTGTCCCCGTCGCTCGGCGCCCCGCTGGTCGACCGCTTGCTGGATCATGCCGCAACCGATCCTCATCGCACCACCGGCTGCGCCGCCTTCGAACTCGCGGTGGACGGGCGCCCCGTCGCATTCGCACTGGGCTTCCGCTGCAAGGGCCGCCTGCTGCTGCACATGATCACCTACGCCCACGACATGGAAAAGCACGGCGTCGGCGTGCTGAACCTGGAAGCGATCCTGCGGCTTGCCGAAGCCGAAGGCCTCGAAGCCGTCGACCTCCTGCCGCCAAAAGCCGAATACAAGCTCGACTGGGCCGATGTCGCGGTCCCGGCCGGCGACTACCGGATGGGCCTGACCGCCCGCGGACGGCTCGTGTCGCAGATCGTCGATGGCAGAGTGATCCCGGCGATCAAGGACACGATCTACCGGCTGCCGATGGCCCTCCGCCGCAAGCTCGCCGCCCACACGCTGGCCCATACGGAAAAAGCCGGGGCGTAACGCGCACCCTCAGATCAGCTTCAGGCCCCTGAAGCTCACGTGCCCCTGCCGGCCGACGATGACGTGATCGTGCACCACGACGCCGAGAGGCTTCGCCACGTCGATGATGTGCTTGGTCATGTCGATGTCCGCTCGCGACGGCGACGGATCGCCCGAGGGGTGATTGTGGACGAGCACGATCGCCGTCGCCGACAGCTCGAGCGCGCGCTTCACCACCTCCCGCACATAGACCGGCGTATGATCGACCGTACCCTCGCCCTGGATCTCGTCGGCGATCAGCCGGTTCTTCTTGTCGAGGAACAGTATCCGGAACAACTCGTGCGCCTCGTAAGCCATCGACGCCCGGCAGTATTCGACGACCTGGCTCCACGTGCCCAGCACCGGCTTCTGCATGACCTGCCGCTGCATCATCCGCAGTGCCGCAGCCCGCACGATCTTGAGTTCCTGCACGACGCGTGGCCCCGCGCCTTTCACTTCCTCGATCAACAGATCGGGCGCGTTGATCACCTCGGCGAACGAGCCGAACCGCGCGATCAGGCGCTTGGCGAGATCCTTGGTATCGCCGCGCGGATAGGCCTTGAAGAGCACGAGCTCGAGCAACTCGTAGTCGGGCATAGCCTCCGCCCCGCCTTCCATCAGGCGGCTGCGCAAGCGCTCCCGGTGCCCATGATAGCTCGGCACCTCGGCAGCTTTGACGGGCGCCTCGAACAGGCCCGGCTGCGATAGCGCCTCCGCGCCATCATCGTCCTTGGCATTCGCCGAACGTCGCTGACCATCCTTGCCAGCTGCCGACATTCCCGCCCGCTCCGCTCAGGTTGCCCGCTTCGTTCGCCCGATCAAGACGCGACCACGTAGGGCGGCTTGTGATAGCCCGCCGGCGAATACGTGAACACCTCGCACCCCGTCTCCGTGACGCCCACCGTATGCTCGAACTGCGCTGACAGCTCGCGATCGCGCGTCACCGCCGTCCAGCCGTCCGACAGCACCTTCACGGGCGACTTGCCCAGGTTGATCATCGGCTCGATCGTGAACAGCATGCCGGGCTTCAGCTCGGGGCCTTCGCCCGCCACCCCGTAGTGCAGAATGTTCGGACGGTCGTGGAACACGCGGCCGAGCCCGTGGCCGCAGAACTCGCGAACCACGCTGCAACGCTCGCGCTCGGCGTAGGTCTGGATCGCATGTCCGATGTGACCGACCGTGCTGCCCGGCTTCACGGCAGCGATCCCCCGCACCATCGCCTCGTGCGTCACGTCGATCAGCCGCTCTGCGCGACGGTTGACTTCACCGACGGCATACATGCGGCTGGTGTCGCCGTACCAGCCGTCGACGATAAGCGTCACGTCGATATTGATGATGTCACCCTCGCGCATCGGCTTCGAGCTGGGAATGCCGTGGCAGACCACGTGATTGATCGACGTACAGATCGCACGCGGAAACCCTCGATAATGCAGCGGCGCAGGCGTCGCCTTGTGATCGAGCGCGAACTCCAGAACGAGATCGTCGAGCTTCTGGGTCGATACGCCCGGTTTGACGTAGGGCACGAGCATGTCGAGCGCACGCGCGGCCAATTGGCCCGCCTTGCGCATATGCTCGAAATCCTCCGGCCGATAGATCCGGATCGGACCTTCGCTCGCCGGTTCCGCGGGAGCCGCGCTCGTTCGACCCTGCTGCATGTTGGTCATGATACCGTGCGGCTTTCCGCGAGATCACTTAGCTGATCCGCAATGTAGTGAAAAAGCGCCCGTGTGCAATCGCGGCTTGCACAACACATCGCTCGATACATGCCCGCGCAAGCCACGCCCGAATACGAAACCCCGGCAGCGCATGACGGCGCAACCGGGGTTCTTTTGAACATCGAGTGAGCCACTTGTCGAGCAACGCCGAACTGCGCGCCCGGCGTGCGCGGTTTCAGCTCTTGGCTTCTTCAGCCGGAACTTCAGCGGCAGCCGCTTCCGACATCAACCGGCGCGCTTCGCCGATCCAGTCTTCCTTCTCGATGCGGCCCTTGAGCTGCAGCACGTCGTCGAGATTGGCGATGTCGTCATCCGAGAACGCCGCGATCTGGTCGAAGCGCAGAACGTTGAGCTTCCTGAGCTGGGCGTCCATGTCCTTGTCGATCTTCGAGATCTTCGTGAGATCGTCCGGCGAGCCCTTGGGCCGCTTGAACCCCTTGAAGGCGGCGTTGAGCCGCTTGGCGCGCGCATCCGACCGCTCGAGAATACGAGCCGACTTGCCGCGACGGCCGCGCAGATAATAGAGCTTGGCGCGACGGACCCGGCCGCGGCGCACCACTTCGATGTCGGCGATGAACGGCGAGTAGACCGGGAACACGCGTTCCACGCCCTCGCCGTAGGAAATCTTGCGAACCGTGAAGCTCTCCTGGATGCCCTTGCCGTCGCGGGCGATGACCACGCCTTCGTAGGCCTGCAGGCGGTAAGTGACCTTAGGAACGTCCTTCTTGGCGGCCTTGCCCTTGGCCTTGGCGGACGTATCGGCCTCTTCGGCCACCCGCACCATCACCTTGACGGTGTCACCGGGGGAGAAATCCGGAATGACGCGCTTGGCGGTGATCGCCGCCATCTGCTCTTTGTCGATCTGCTCGATGATGTTCATAGTCGCTGTTCCAACTTGTTATTTTTTGCATCGAACGCAGAGGAGCCGCGGCCGGTCCTGCCTCGGTTGGAGGAGCGACGGGCGGGCTCATGCACCCACGATTGGGGGAAATGATGGGGCTCAATACCCCAAACGCCTGGGCTTGTCGATACGCCAGCGCCGGGATCGAGCGCTGGATTCCACTTGCCCGAGGGCCACCGTCCCCAGCTCATGCAGGTGGGTTTGTGACTATTGCTTGATGCGCGCCCCCGAATCATAGAAATTTGGGGTTGTAGACCCAAAAGAGGGCACGAGGGCTCCCCATGAACGTCATGACGCCGACGGCGACTACGCAAACGACCGATCTCGAGCGCATAGCTGATACGACAGCCAACGCGTGCATAGCGACGCGGGTGCGGCAACTCTCCCGGATCATCACGCGCGTTTACGACGACGCGATGCGTCCTCTCGGGATCACCGCGAGCCAGTTCACGCTGCTGACCCAGCTGGCCTCGCGGGACGGCATCACAGCCGTCGAGATCGGCGGGGATCTGGACATAGAGAAATCGACCCTTTCCCGCAATCTCAAGCGCATGCTTGCGCTGACCCTGATTACCATGGACCCGCCCGCCGGTCGGCGTGGTCGCGGCCTCCACCTGACGCCGAAAGGCGCTGCGGTCATCAAGGAAGCATATCCTGTGTGGCTATCAGCCCAGAACCGGGCTGTTTCCCTCATGGGACCAGAGACCCGTGGCACCCTCGACGCGCTCCTCGGCAACGCCGAGCGCCTCGTCGCTGACTGACCAGAGCTAGCGTTTGCCTGCAGGTTGGAGCCCCGCTACCTTCGAGGTCGCGGGGTTTTCCATTCGGAGTAGGCAGCGTGTTCGATCTCGACCTAACCAACCGGGCCGCAGCATTACTCCAGCGCCTACGCGAGCGCGGCCTCAAGATCGCGACGGCCGAGAGTTGTACCGGCGGCTTGATCGCCGCGGTCCTGACCGAGATCCCGGGCTCGTCCGATGTCGTCGAGCGTGGCTTTGTCACGTATTCCAACGAAGCGAAGATGGAATTGCTCGGCGTGCCCCCGGCGACATTGGCGAGCGTCGGTGCCGTCAGCCGGGAAACCGCGCTCGCGATGGCGGCCGGCGCTGTCGCGCATTCAAGGGCGCAGATCTCTGTAGCGGTCACCGGCGTCGCCGGCCCCGGCGGCGGCACGTCCGAAAAACCCGTCGGCCTCGTCCACCTCTGCGTCCAGGCCGAGGGTCAACCACCCCGCCACCGCGAAATGCGCTACGGCGACCTCAGCCGCACCGCGATCCGGATGGCGACGGTCGAGACGGCGCTGGACATGCTGTTCGA
>CAMDMH010000174.1 GCA_945901835.1 Devosia equisanguinis
AAAGTTCGCTGGCAAGATCGGAAAGTATGTCCGCGAACAGGTTCGTCGTCACGATCACGTCGTATTTCTCGGGCTGACGCACGAGCAGCGCCGCCATCGCATCGACGATCACCTCGTCGTAGGCGACTTCCGGAAACTCCGCCGCGACCTTGCGCGCCTCGCGCAGGAACAGCCCGCACGACAGATGAAAGCAGTTCGCCTTGTGCGCGGCGGTCACCTTCTTGCGCCGCCGCGATGCCACCTCGAACGCGCGCCGCACGATCCGGTTCGACGCGTGCGCCGTGATCTTGCGCACCGCCATCGCCATGTCTGGCGAGGGCATGAACTCGCCGGTGCCCGCGTGCATGTTGCGGTCGGAATAAAAGCCTTCCGTCGCCTCGCGCATGATCACGAGGTCCATGCCGGCAGCGCCCCGGCCGAGAAACGCACGCGTCCGCGCCGGCCTCACGTTGGCGTAGAGATCGTAGCCGACGCGGTAGGCTGCCGAGATGTTACGCCCACCCTGCGCCGGCGGCGGATAGTCCATGTGCGACTGCGTGCCCAGGATCACACCGTCGAGCGAGTGCGACTTCTGGAAGATCTCCTCGCGCATGGTAGTGCCGTGCTTCTTCAAGCTCGACAGCCCCACTTCGTCATACTCGTAAGCGAGTCCGAGCTTGAAACGGGTGTCGGCGACATGCAGCACTGCGATCGCGGCTTCGGTGATTTCGGGGCCGATACCGTCAGCGGGCAGGACATGAAGGCGCATGGGATGCCTCGGCATGTGTGATGTGGAAAGAGCTGTTCGCCATATATGATAAGCGGGATGAGATCACCAAGCGCGCAATCGCGCGGCGGCGAGGCAGCAATGAGCGCGACAATGATTACGGGACGGCTGTCGACCGGCATCGGCCAGGGCAAGCACTTCACCAGCCTCGATTGGGCGCGGCGCCAGTTCATCGAGCGGCTGGGGATCGACCCGTTTCCAGGCACGGTGAACCTGACGCTGGAGGACGCCGACGCGCTCGCCGCCTGGGCTGCACTCAAGGCCACACCGGGCGTGCGGATCGACAACCCCAACGACGGCCCTTTCGACTGCGACGCCCGCTGCTATCCCGTTCTGATCTCGGGGGCCATCGAGGCGGCGATCGTGCTGCCCGAGGTCGATGGCTATTCGCCCGCCGCGATCGAGATGATCGCTCCGGTCGGCGTGCGCGCAGCGCTGGGCATCGCGGATGGGGATCGGCTCGACATCGAGGTTCGCCCGTTGCCCTTGCCCCTGCGGTAGACGTGACCAGACGTGCAGGTGAGCTACCTCAGCGCCATCCAGATCGCGGTGCCGGCGATGGCGATCGCAGCGACCCGGTTGACCACGCGGATCACGTCGCCTTGTTTGAATAGGGTGCGCGCGCGGTCTGCCGCCAGGATGTAGCCGCCGAACGTGATCGTGAGGCACCCCAGTGTAGCCGCGACGAGCTGTAGCCATCCCGCGACCGTGATCTTCGTCACGTCGAGCAGCGTCGGCACGAGTGCCCAGTAGAACGCCATCACCTTGGGATTGCCCAGACACACGGCAAGGCCAGTGAAGAACAGTGCAGGGGCGCTGTCGGTCCGTGTATCGGCGGCGACGTCGCGGCTGGCGATCGGCGCAGTCCACATCCGCCACGCCAGATAGATCAGGTAGGCGATGCCGGCGAGCTTCACCGCGAGAAAGATGCCGCCGAACGACTGCGCCAGCGCCGATAGTCCCCATACGCCCGCACTGAGCCAGATCACGTCGCCCACGGCCAGCCCCAGCGCGATCGGCGCCGCGCCCGATATGCCCCTGCCCAGCACACGGGCGACGAGGGTCGCAATCCCCGGCCCCGGCGTGCCCGACGCGAGAAGCAGTGCGGACACGAACAAGGTCAGGCTGGCGTAGTCCATGGAAGGGATGATTTCCCTAAATCGGAGCGACGTGGGAGGGTGCTTCCAACCGACGAGGAGGCCAAGAAAGGTCCCTTTGCCTAACCCGGCTTGCGGCGCGGGTACAAGTCAGCCCTGTTCTTCTGCGAGCAGCCGTTCGAGCACACGCTTGTAGCGCACGGGCCCGACGTCGGTCGAAAGGATCACGGGATCGAGCGGTCGCCGCGCCTTGTCGAGCACCAGCTGCTGCTTCTCGATCACGGGCCCGTCCTGTTCCTCGAACGCGAACCGCCGGAGCTTGGCGACGCGATCGCGCTCACGCTTGTTGGTCTCGTCGTCGGTCATCACGTTCCACCGCACGGCCGTGAAGAAATAATGCGTGTTGCCCTCGTCCTCCGGCGTCAGCATGTGAATGCCGTGATAGCCGGTGCCGGTTTCTTTGGCAGCACCCGGTGCGCAAATGCCTGTGAACAGAGTGAGGTAGCATGGCGCCATCCAGCGCGTCCGGCTGAATTTGTCGATGCGCGGCGGATGTCCCGGCCAGAACGGAGTGAACATGCCGGGGGGCGTGGCATTGGGCGAGTAGCGCGAGACGATCACGTCGTCTCCGTCCAACTCGACCGGTGTCTCCGATTCCACCGTGTCCTTGTTCCCGAGAATTCCCTCGTGAAGATACGAGGTGTGGCTGACGTCCAGCAGGTTGTCGACCACCAGCTCATAGTTGGCTTTGACGCTGATGAGGTCGAGCGGCATCACATGCAGCGCCGGCGCGCCGTCGAGCACGGAAAAGTCCGGAATCTTGGCAGGAACGGCCGGTTTGTCGCCCATCCAGATCCACACGGCCAGATGCTTCTCGATGATCGGGTAAGCGGCGATCCTCGCGCGTGTCGGGATGTTCTTCGCCCCGTGCGGGTTGTGCGCGCACATGCCGTCCGCGCCGATCTCCAGCCCGTGATAGGCACATTGTATTCGGTCGCCGGGGACCAACTTCCCGATGCTGAGCGGTGCGAACCGGTGGGGGCAGCGATCCTCCAGCGCGGCAGCCGTGCCATCGGCCTTCCGGTACAGCACGACGGGCTCGCCCAGGATCGTGCGCGCGACCAGCTTCCCGGGCACGACCTCCTCGCTCCATGCTGCGACATACCAGGCATTGCGAAGGAACTTGCCGGTCAGCATCCCCTGCTTCACTTTTTGCCTTTGCCCGATGCTGCCGTCCATAGGTTCCTCCCGGGAGTTCATGAAGCTCGGCGGTTCGCATCTCCATTCGCGCCGCCGGCCAGCTCGCAGCAAGCTCGACAATGAAATGGGGTTCCACTTCGTCGGCCGAACTCTAGCCCAACGCAAGTCCGCTGGCCAATCGGAGAAACGCCGCCTACAAATGCCGATCTGGATCGAAACGTCGAGCCCGCAACGGAAAGCGTCCATGACAAAACTTAAGCTCAATCTCGCCTGCCTCGACTATGACCGCGTTCGTCCACTGATGGACGGCCGCGTCCAGGCACACGGCATCGATCTCAACATCCTGCCGATGCGCCCGCGCGAGACGTTCCCGCGTATGCTCGAACGCCAGGAGTTCGAGGCTTCCGAGCTTTCGCTCGCGTCCTACACGATCCTGAAGGGGAAGGACGACAAGCGCTTCGTCTCGATCCCGGTGGCGCTGTCGAAGCTGTTCCGCCACTCCTGCATCTATGTGCGCGAGGGCTCCGGCATCAAGTCGCCGGCCGATCTCAAGGGCAAGCGCGTTGGCACCACGCAGTACGGCTCGACGGCGGTCGTCTTCATGAAGGGCCTGATGCAGGACGAGTACGGCGTCCGTCCGGAGGACATGCACTGGTTCATGGGCGGCCTCGAAGCGGCCGTGCAGAATCCGCTGCTGCCGTTGAAGCTGCCCGACAAGATCAAGCTCGAGTTCCTGAAGACCGGCGTGACGCTCGAAGACATGATGGAGAAGGGGGAGCTCGACGCGCTGTTCTCGATCTATCTGCCGCCGTCGTTTCTGCGCGGAGAAAAGCACATCAAGCGCCTGTTCCCCGAGTACAAGAAGGCCGAGCAGGCCTACTATAAGAAGACCAAAATCTTCCCGATCATGCACACGGTCGTGCTGCGTCGCGACATCCACGAAGCGAACCCATGGGCCGCGCGAAATCTGTTCGCGGCTTTCCAGACTGCGAAGGATCTGGCCATCGACGGCCTCTACGACACCGACGCGCTGCATCTCACGCTGCCCTTCCTGCTCGACCACATCGAGGAGAACTGGCGCACGTTCGGCGAGGATTTCTGGGCCTACGGCTACGACGCCAACAAGGCGACGCTGGAAGCCGTCGGCCGCTGGGTATTCGACCAGGGCCTCTCGCCGCGCATCGTCAAGCCCGAAGAGATCTTCGACCTATCGATGGATGGCTCCGGGGATCTCGAACCCGTGGTGCGCCGCAGCGCGATCCCGAAGGTTTGAATGCAACCTCTCCTCTTGCATCCCCGGCCGTAGCGCGGTAGCGCGGAGAGCCGGGGTCTTCACGGCTCGATGGGTGAAGGCCCCGGATCTGCGCGCACCGGCGTTCGGCCGGAACGCCTGTCCGGGAAAGTAAAAAGATTGGATCGAGCATGAGCGAGCAATGGGTGGTGGCGGCGAAGGTCGCGGAAGTCGCGCCGGGCAGCATGAAGCCGGCCGAGGTCGCGGATAAGAACCTCGCGATCTACAACCTCGGCGGCACCTTCTACGCCACCGACAACGAATGCACGCACGCCTACGCGATGCTGACCGACGGCACGATCGACGGCGACGTGATCGAATGCCCGCTGCATGGTGGCGCCTTCGAGATCAAGACCGGCAAGGGCCTGGGCGCTCCGATCTTCTGCGACATCAAGAGTTATCCGACGCGCGTCGCGGGGGACGCGATCGAGGTCAACGTCGCGGATTGAGCGCCGCCGTAGGTTGGGTCAACCCCGTAAGCGCATAGCGCGAGCCGGGCGCGACCCAACATCCACGGCATACCGGTAAACTGTTGGGTCGCGGCCAGTGCCTTGACGCAACCTACGTTGAATGCCCCTTCCAGGCCGTCGAACCGCGGATCACGATCTTGACCGACGCCTCGTCGACGACATTCGACATCATCGTGATCGGTGCGGGCGCGGCGGGCTGTCCGCTTGCGGCTCGGCTGTCAGAACGCTCGTCGCTGCGTGTGCTGCTGATCGAGGCCGGCACGGACTATCCGCCCGGCACCGAACCGTCCGAGATCCTCGATATTTTTGCCGCAACCGCCTACGCCGATCCGCGCTTCACGTGGCCGGGCCTTGCCGCGAAGTTCGAGCCGCGTCCCGGCAACGCGCCGGACAACAGGCCCAAGCGCCGTTACAACCAGGGCCGCGTGATCGGCGGTACGTCGTCGGTCAACGGCATGGCCGCCAATCGCGGTCTGCCGTCGGACTATGCGTCTTGGGTGGAGGCAGGCGCGCGCGGTTGGGGCTGGGAGGACGTGCTCCCTTATTTCAAGAAGCTCGAGACCGACAGCGATTTCGACGGCCCGTTGCACGGCAAGGACGGTCCCATCCGATTGCAGCGCTATTCGAACGACAAATGGCCCGGCTTCACGCGCGGGGTCATGACGGCGATCGAGGATGCGGGCTTTCGCAATATCGAGGATCAGAACGCCCGCTTCGAGGACGGCTACTTTCCCGTCGCCTACAGCCATACCGATACGATGCGCATGGGACCGGCGTGGCGCTATCTGACGCGCGAAGTTCGTGCGCGCCGCAATCTGCAGATCATGGGCGACAGCCAAGTCGAACGCCTGATCTTCGAGGGCAACCGATGCAAGGGCGTCCGCATCAGACGCGGCGGCGCGTTCCGCGAGATCACCGCGCGCGAGGTGATCGTGTCAGGCGGCGCGCTGCATTCGCCATCGCTGCTTCTGCGCAGCGGCATCGGCCCTGGCAACGAACTCGCCGCTCTCGGCATCGACGTGATCGCGGATCGCCGCGGCGTGGGCAAGAATCTGATGGAGCATCCCGGCGTCAACTTCGGCGCCTATCTCAAGCGCCCTGCGCGTCTACCGCGAACGCTCCGCCGCCAGATGTTCGCAGGGCTGCGCTGGTCGTCCGGCGTCGAAGGCTGCCCCGCCGGCGACATGTACGTGATCCCCTCCAACAAGGCGCAGTGGCACGCGATCGGCGAACGCCTCGGCGTCATCATGATGTGGGTCAATCGCTCGTTCTCGACGGGCGAGTTGCGCCTGACCAGCGGGAAACCGGATGCGCTTCCCGACATCGATTTCAACATGGCCTCCGACGAGCGCGATATGCTCCGCCTCGTCAAAGGCGTGAAGCTGATGGCGACGCTGCAGGCACACGCAGCGGTTCAGGAAACCGTCGACAGCGTGTTCCCGATCAGCTTTTCCGACTATGCCAGGAAGCTCGCGCTGAACACGCGCTGGAACGCCACGCAGACGTGGATCGGTGCGCAGGCGATGGATGCGTCCAAGCTCGCGCGGCGCGCCATCATCAAGGCGACGATCGCGGATGCGCCGTCGATCGACGATCTCGTCAACGACGACGCCACGTGCCGGGAATGGATCCGCGGCGCGGTGCTCGGCCACTGGCACGCGTCGTGCTCGTGTCGGATGGGGGCTGCCAACGACCCGATGGCGGTCACCGATCCGTCGGGCCGCGTCTACGGCGTTACTGGACTGCGGGTCGCCGACGCCTCGATCATGCCGAGCGTGCCCTGCGCCAACACCAACATCCCCACCATCATGATCGGCGAGAAGATCGCGGCGACCGTGTTGGCGGAAA
>CAMDMH010000175.1 GCA_945901835.1 Devosia equisanguinis
TTGCGGTCGCAACCGCGCCACGACCCTACCGGTCGATCGCCGCGGTCAGGCCGGCAGAGGTGATGACGGGGTAATCACGAGATCCAATAAGTTCCCGATCTAATAAATAGCGTGCTATTTCAATATATTGTTGTTTTATCCAAACCCACAAACCAACGGGGTCCGGGCCAAAAACATTCCATTTCCGTATGTTTCAATCGGCAATAGCCGGCCTTCCAAGGTGCGAAACGCGGTCCGTATCGCAAAGAAACGAATCACCCCGGCAGTTTCGGCCGGTGCGGCTTGGGGCTCGAAACGATCACCACGCGGTCGCCTGCTTCGATGCGCCCACCTTCCACGACCTTGCACGTCACGCCGCCGCGCCAATCAGGCCCAAGCGCGCGCAGCAATCCCCGATGTGCCGCTTCCATCCGGCTGCACGGATAGGTCTCGGCGGTCACTTCGAGCAGCAACGGCCCCACCGTGAGGATCGCGCCCTTCGCCTGCGGCAAGACCACGCCTTCCACCAGCAGGTTGGCGCGCCGCGTCGTCCAAGGAAGCGGCACCGGCCCGGCAAGATCGGCAAGCCCCGCAATGGCCGCCTCCCAATCCTCGCGCGCCAGTATCGTCACGCCACGCCGGGGAAACTTCAGACCTTTATGATCGCCGTCGAGACCACCGCCGGTCGCCACGTCCACGAACGCGATCTCCTCCATCGGCGCGCGTGAGCGCGGCCGGCGGGCGATCCCGATCAGGCGGCCTTCGGCACTTCGCGGGACTTCCTCGTGCATCACGACGGCGCCGCGTTCATCAGGCCCAGCCCGGAATCAACGCAATCCCGATCAGCCGCGCGTGTCCCCACAGCAGCATAATGACGTAGATGCCGACGCCTACGAGCAGCACCGCGATGTCGCCGCCGATCCCACCCGTACTCGAGCCGAGCGGCCCGAGGGCAGCACGCCGCTTGACCGAGATCCGATCGAATACCGCCCACGCCAGGAAAGAGCCGAACAACACCATCGAGGCGAGATCGCCGCGTACCAGCAGATGCGCCAGCGCCCACAGTTTCACGGCAGCCAGCATCGGATGCTTCGCTGCGGTGCGGATGCGCGAGGGAATGTAGGCCGCGGCGAGAAGTATCGAAGCGAACAGCATCAACAGGAGGGTCGCGTGCCGCATTCCCTGGGGCGGCGACCAGATCATCGGGTTCTTGCCGGGCGTCGCATGGAGCTTCGCGTAGCCGTAGACGATCAGTGCAAGCCCGACCGCGGAAACCACCGAAAACACTAGCCTGTAAGTCCCTTCCCCCAAACGCTCGCAGAGGGTGCGCCGCACCTCCGGCGCCGTTGGAACCAGGTGGATCAGGAAGAACAACGCCAATCCCACGATCATCAGCAACATATTCGGGCCCTCCGTTTGGCCGCTCGATTATCACGACCCTGAACCTAACGAAATCAATTGTTTGCCACAATTGACAGGCCATGTGTCCGCGGGCGGGAAACTACGATGACGGTCACGCGGTTCGTTGCGTGATCGAGTACAGCGTTCGTTGGGGGTTTCATGCGTAATGGGGGATTGGTCGAACGGCTCGACCTTAGTGTTGCCGGCGAGGCGTCCGCGCCGCCGACGATCGTGCATCAACTCGATGACGTGGCCCGCGCGCTGCGTGAGGTCACGGATCGCAATGCCCGGACAATGCGGATCAAGGAAGCCAAGAAGCGCGTCGCGAAATTGCAACCTGCCGCCAACGATGCAGAGCCTGCACTGCCGCAGATCCTGCAGCATCCCATCGCAACTCCGGAAACCGGCACCTCGCCGCGGGATCGTTCCCGTGGACAGGCGATCGCGCCGGCCATTCTGACCGTTTCGCTGATCGTGGTCGCGATCCTGATGTCGGCCTCTTTTACCGACGTATCGCGCGTGCCGGGTCTTTCCTGGCTCGGCGAAAAGCCTCGCCCCCGCTTGACCGCTCACGTTCAGGCTCCTGTTGCGCTCGCCCACTCGTTCGACGCGGGAACGCCGTCGTCGAGCCTCGCTCCGGAAGAGCCGTCCCCCCTGCCGCCGCCGATCAGCCTCGACGAGCTTTCGCTGCTGGAAAAATGTGAAGCGATGATCGCGGCCGGCGACATGCCCGGCGCCCGTCAGGAGCGCGCTATCGCCGCCAACAACGGCAGCGTGAATGCCAGGTTCGCACTCGCAGAAACATTCGACCCCAACGTGCTCGCAGCCTGGGGCATGCGCGATCGCGTCGCCGACGTCGGCGCTGCACGCGTCCTCTACGACCAGGCCATGAACGCCGGCGATCCTCGCGCCGCCGCCCGCATTGCAGCCCTTGGCGCCGATCTTCGCTGAGCCGATTCCCACGCAGCTGATTTGCCGCTAGTCTTGCTCCCAACAAGAAAAATTACATTCAGGGAGCAAGTCATCCGAGCATGGCCAGATCACGCATCATCAAGGCGGCGGTAGCCGTCCTCGCCTTCAGCACCGCTGGTCTCGATCAGGCCGCCGCGCAATCCTACCCACAGCTTACCATTCTCGTCGGCAGCCCGACCGGCGGTTCCTACGATCTTTATGCCCGGGTGATAGCGCGCCACATGGGCCGTCACTTGACCGGCACACCCTCTATCGTCGTCCAGAACCTGCCCGGCGGCGGCGGCTATGCGGCCGTCAACCAGCTCGCCAACACCGCTCCGAAAGACGGCTCGGTGATCGCGACCTTCTCGCGCGCCGTGCCGATGCAACCGCTGATCGACAAGACCGGCGTCCACTTCGATCCACAGCTGCTCGAATGGATCGGCAGCCCGAGCGATGAAGTCGGCCTGGCGCTGAGCTGGCACAAGAGCCCGATCAAGAACCTCGCGGACCTCAGGAAGAACGGGATGACCGTCGCGTCGACGGGCCCCGGCACCGATACGAACGTCTTCGCGCGCGTGGTCGCCAACGTCCTCGGCATCAAGCTGAAGCTCGTCAGCGGCTATCGCGGGGCTGCCGACATGCTGCTGGCCGTGGAGCGTGGCGAGGTCGATGGCGCCGTTGGCATATCCTGGGCGTCGCTGTGGCCGAACCGCAAGGATTGGGTCGAGAACAATCAGGTCAATTTCTTGATTCAGCTTACTCTTCAGGATGGTCACGAACGTCTGAAAGGCGTGCCGCGCATCATCGACGCCGTTACGAAACAGGAAGACCGCGACCTGCTCGAGGTGATCTTCGCCCGCCAGACGATGGCCTACCCATATGCCGCAGCTCCCGGCGTGCCCGCCGCTCGCCTGGCGGCTTTGCGGCAGGCATTTGCCGCGACGCTCACCGACCCCGAGTTCCTGGCCGAGACGCAGAAAAGTGGCATGGCGGTGAAACCAGTCACCGCCGATCAGATGACGGCCATCGTCAAGCGCGTCTACGCCAGCACTCCCGCTATGATCGATCGCGTCAAAGCTGCGATGTCCGCGCCTAACGAATGACAATTCCCGGACGACCCGATTTGCAGTATCCCTGCACCCGATTGCCCGCCCGAGGCATCAGGTTGCACACACCATCCGAAACGCCTTGAAGCACTCTTGTCGCGGGGCGTTGACGCCGACCTCCACAGCCGCTACAAGGCTGCGTTTTCATGACGCACGAAGAAAGCGCGTGACCCGAGAGCGGGCGCTCTCGGTTCCAAACGGCGTTTAGTCTTTGTGTATGACGACTATGCCAGACGACGGAGCGGTTTACGAGGTGTGGTCACGTGGCTCTACGATGCCTGTGACGACCCGAGAAGACCAGACAAAACAGACATCTAGATCCACCATCTAGACCCACCAACAGGTGCCGTTCACCTCGAACGGCCTTTGAGGAGAAGCCTCGTGGCTCGAATTGCCGGCGTTAACATACCGACGCAAAAGCGCGTCATCATCGCTCTGCAGTATATCCATGGCATCGGCCAGAATTACGCCAAGGAAATCTGTCAGAAGGTGAACATCCCGGCCGAACGCCGCGTCAGCCAGCTGACCGACGCCGAGGTCCTCCAGATCCGCGAAACTATCGACCGCGACTACGTCGTGGAAGGCGATCTTCGTCGCGAAACCGCGATGAACATCAAGCGGCTGATGGATCTGGGCTGCTATCGCGGCCTGCGCCATCGCCGTAAGCTGCCCGTCCGCGGCCAGCGGACCCGCACGAACGCCCGCACCCGCAAGGGCAAGGCCGTCGCGATCGCCGGCAAGAAGAAAGTCACCAAGTAATTCGCGCCGCCGTTCGCCTTCCAGGCTGGACGGCGTCATTCGTCTGATATCCTCCCCCTTCCGGGGACCCGTGCCCGTTTCGGAGCTTAACGTCCTATGGCCAAAGAGCAGCAAGCCGCCCAAGGCCGCGCCAAGGTGCGCCGCCGCGAGAAGAAGAACATCACGTCGGGCGTCGCCCACGTGAATGCCTCCTTCAACAACACGATGATCACCATTACCGATGCTCAGGGTAACACCATCGCGTGGTCGTCGTCGGGCACGATGGGCTTCAAGGGCTCGCGCAAGTCGACCCCTTATGCCGCTCAGATGGCTGCCGAGGATGCTGGCAAGAAGGCATCCGAGCACGGCGTGAAGATCCTCGAGGTCGAGGTCTGCGGCCCCGGCTCCGGCCGCGAGTCAGCGCTGCGCGCCCTGCAGTCTGTCGGCTTCCAGATCACCTCGATCCGCGACGTGACCCCGATTGCGCACAACGGCTGCCGTCCCCGGAAGCGCCGTCGCGTCTGATCCGGCGGCCGGCCCACGCGCGTCTCGTTCAACCTCGCGCATTGCCGGCCCTTCGGATACAAATGTCTGAATCCCCTGCCTGCGCTCGTCCAAAAGACAGCGCCGGCTTTTTCGTCGAAGGACCGGGCCCGTCGCACTCCCACGCGCGCCCCGTCATCTGACCCCGAGGTGCCCTATGGCCAACGTGCTCCAGAAGAACTGGCAGGACCTGATCAAGCCACAGAAGTTGCAGATCGAGATCGGCCGCGACAAGACCAAAAACGCGACCATGGTCGCCGAGCCGCTGGAGCGTGGCTTTGGCATGACACTCGGTAACGCGCTGCGCCGCGTTCTGCTCTCGTCGCTTCAGGGCGCCGCCATCAAGACGGTGCAGATCGACGGCGTGCTGCACGAGTTTTCATCGATCAACGGCGTCCGCGAGGACGTGACGGACATCGTTCTGAACATCAAGGAAATCGCGCTGCGCATCCATTCTGATGGCATCAAGCGTATGGTCCTGAACAAGGATGTCCGAGGCCCCGTCAAGGCCGGTGACATCGAAGCTGGCTCGGATGTCGAGATCCTGAACCCCGAGCACGTCATCTGCCACCTCGATCAGGGCGCCTCGATCCGCATGGAGTTCCAGGCCGACATCGGCAAGGGCTACGTGGCGGCCGACCGGAACCGTCCCGACGACGCGCCGATCGGATTGATCCCCGTCGATAGCCTCTACTCGCCGGTCAAGAAGGTCAGCTACAAGGTCGAGAACACCCGTGAGGGCCAGATCCTCAACTACGACAAGCTGACGATGCAGGTGGAGACCGACGGCTCGATGCGGGCCGAGGACGCCGTAGCGCTCGCCGCCCGCATTCTGCAGGACCAGCTCGCCGTGTTCATCAACTTCGAGGAGCCCAAGAAGGCGGTCGAGGAGAAGTCGCACCCGGAGCTGGCGTTCAATGCAGCCCTGCTCAAGAAGGTTGACGAGCTCGAGCTGTCGGTTCGTTCGGCGAACTGCCTGAAGAACGACAACATCGTCTACATCGGCGACCTCATCCAGAAGACCGAGGCCGAGATGCTGCGCACGCCGAACTTCGGCCGCAAGTCGCTCAACGAGATCAAGGAAGTGCTGGCCGCCATGGGCCTGCACCTCGGCATGGAAGTTCCGAATTGGCCGCCCGACAACATCGAAGAACTGGCCAAGCGGTTCGAAGACCAGTACTGAGAAAGCGACTAGTTCTTAGTTCTTAGTTCGGTGCGTGATCGGTTTTGACCGGCTACGCACTAAGAACTTCGAACTCGGAACTCACTGCAAGGCGAGGCCAAAGAACCTCCCAAAACCAATGCACAACCTGTAAGAAAAGAAGAGACCTACGATGAGACACAGAAGCAAGGGCCGTCGCTTCAACCGCGACAGCTCGCACCGCCAAGCCATGTTCTCCAACATGGCCGCCTCTCTGATCCGCCACGAGCAGATCATCACGACGCTGCCGAAGGCCAAGGATCTCAAGCGCGTTATCGACAAGTACATTACGCTCGCCAAGCGCGGCGATCTCAACTCGCGCCGTCTGGCCGCCTCGCGCCTTCGCGACGAGGACATGGCCAAGAAGCTGTTCGACGTGCTGGGCCCGCGCTACAAGGACCGCTCTGGCGGTTACACGCGCGTCATCAAGGCCGGTTATCGCTACGGCGACATGGCGACCCGCGCGGTGATCGAGTTCATCGATCGCGATCCCACCGTGAAGGGTAAGGAAGACAAGGAGCGCGTCGAAGCCGAGCGCGCCGCTGCAGAGGCTGCCGGGGCCATCTGATCCTTTAGGTTGGGTCAAGCACTGCGCGACCCAACTTCTACGGCGTACCGGATCATGTTGGGTCGCGGCCAATTGGCCTTGACCTAACCTACGACGCCTACGACGTCGAGTGAACCAATTCAGACCGATTCAACCCGGTGCACCACGTGCGCCGGGTCTTCTGTTTGCGCAGCGCT
>CAMDMH010000176.1 GCA_945901835.1 Devosia equisanguinis
CGCCCAATGCAGCCTGGCCTGCCACGTCGGCAGACGCTTGAGATAGCCGACCTCCGGCGCGCTCCAGATCCGCAATAGGTATTCGACCGTGAACAGACCGACCGAAACCGTCTCGAAAAGCTCGAACCAAGGCCCGTACGCGCGATGCAGCGACGGCACTGTCTCCAGGATGAACGCGGCGACGTTGAGCACGATCAAGGCAACGAGAATCCGGTCGAAGATCTCCGAATGCCGGTCGCCGTCGTGGGCACCTTCGATGATCTCGTAGACCCGCCGACGAAGTGTCTTGCGACCTGTGACATGTCCTGATGCAAGTCCGGCCGCAACCGGCGGCTGACCAACGTCGCCGGGCAGAGATCCTTCGACTCCCGCCGCCCCCCGCCGCCGCTCCTCGTCCGTCATGCAACACCTCCGCGTCCCGGCGCCCGTCCGCCAAGGTCAGGCCGACGATTCGCCGGAGGATAAGCGGCAAATGGGCAGGCTCCAACACCGTCACGCGCACCTGCCCCACACACCGGCCCCTATGGCCGAGCCCTCGAACGCGGCCCGGCGCCAGTGCGGCGGCACACCCGCCAACCCTCGAAAGCGGCACCATCTTCCGGCCCGCAGGGCCCAGGGCGCGAACGCGCCCCGGCGCCAGTGCGCCGCACTCGCGCAAAGAGTGCGCCGTCCTTCAGCAACTAAGCGAACAGCCAGCTCGAAACGCCGGAACGGCGGGCGAGGTCGGCCATATCGGCGTCGAGCGCACCGAGCGTCGCGAGAGAGAGGTTCTCCGGCAGCCAAGGCGCCCCATCCTTCTGCTGGCGATACGGCTGCATCAAAGTCGTCCAAGCCACCGGATCGAGCGGGCGTGACGGCAGGACGAGCGGCGGCGCGCGCCGCAACCCTTCCTGCGACCCCCTCCACGCATGCGCCGCCTGCCAAACCTCGAGCGGTGCCGGCAGGTTGTGCCGCGACTTGAGCTGGACGATGTCGAGCACGCCGGCTTCGCGCAGGTGCTGAGCGATCTCGAGCGTGGCGAGCCGCTGCCCGTTGCGACGCCGTACGCTCCATAACCGTGAGCGGTCGCGCGCGATACGATCCGAGAACTGGTCGGCGCAGTTGTGCATCGCCTGCGCTTCTTCCAACAGGTGATCCGAGGTCAGCAGCGGCTGAAACGTCAGCCCCTTGTGCTCACCAGGCGTGAGCCATGGATCGGTCACGACGCCCGGCCTGAGCTGCAACGTCAACCGGACCCTGTTGAGCCAGCTCTTGGCCGCGCAGATCGCCGTCTCGAAACTGATCTCCGGCCGCCACGGCACCATGATCAGTCCGTGCGCGGGCTTGTAGGGCTGTCCGGAGTACCAGGCATAGGCAGCGAGCACCGCGAAAGCCCGGCGCGGCTCGATACCGCCTGCGAACAGCGGCTGGCTGGCGAGCCAGATGGCGAAGTCCTCGTGCACGGCCTCTGCGCCGAACGCCACCGCTTGCAGCCACGACGCACTTTCCGTCCGCGTTTGCGGCAGGCAGTTCACGATCCGGCGGGAAAACACGTCGGACATCGGCAACTTCGGAATGCTGCCCGAGTAGGCTTCGGCTGGTAGCCGCCTCAGCCACATCGGCAAGCCCAGCGCATGCGCGACATCCTTGAGTTGCGCACCTTCGAGCACCAGTTCCATCGCATGCCGTCGGACATCCGCATCGAGATCGCTGTCCGCGATCGCATAGAGCGCACCTGGAAAAATCGTCGCCAGATCGATCATCCGAGGCGACACCCGCATGATTCGCCGGACTTCGCGCCGGTTTTCGATAGCGAACCGCCGGGCGATCACCTCTACGTCGGCTACGGCATCCATGGTATCCGGGGCGCGATCGGCATCCCGGCGCCCCAGCAGAGAACGCATGCTCATGTCGGAACTCCTCCACCGCCTCGAAGGCTGTGGGCTCCCGCCGCGATGTCGAAGCAGCCGAGCCGCGCGTTCGAGGACCTGAGAGACAAGTCTCGCCAGCCAATGCGGCGCGCAATTGACCGCAGTGAGGCAAACGAAGGATGTGCCGGTGTCGCTGCTCGAAAGCGCATCTTCAGCCTTGCTTTTCCGGATGACTGGAAGTGGGGCCGACTACACCAGGAGCCCTGTAACGAACTGAATATTCACTGCCGCTGCAGCTTGCCTCGCGCAGTTTGCATGGCAGCCCCGCTCACAACGACTTCCGAATTCTGTGACACATGCCCAAACGCCGCTTGCACGCCCCTGGGGGTATCCATATAGACGGGGTTTTAATGATGGATATTCAAGGATCAGAGGCGCTCGTGTTTAAGCACCGCCATCTTCTCACCTGCGCGACGCTGTCCGCCGAGGAGATCACGTCGCTGCTCGACCTCGCCGACAAGGCCGCCGAGCTCAATCGTCAGGTCAACAAGAAGCGTGAGCTGCTGCGCGGCCGCACGCTGATAAACCTGTTCTTCGAGCCTTCGACCCGTACACAAGCCTCCTTCGAGCTTGCTGCCAAGCGTCTGGGCGCCGACGTTCTCAACATGAATGTCGCGACATCCTCGATGTCGAAAGGCGAAACGCTGATCGATACCGCCCAGACGTTGAACGCGATGCGCCCCGACATCATCGTCGTGCGCCATCACGCAGCCGGCGCGGTCGAGTTGCTTTCGCAGAAAGTATCCTGCTCCGTGGTCAATGCTGGCGACGGCGCGCATCAGCATCCCACGCAGGCTCTGCTCGACGCCTTGACCATGCGTCGCGCGAAAGGCCGGATCGCCGGCCTCGTCGTCGCGATCTGCGGCGATGTGGTGCACAGCCGCGTGGCAAGGTCCAACATCGACGTGCTCAACAAGCTCGGCGCTCACGTGCGCCTGATCGCCCCCTCGACGTTGCTGCCGCCGCAGCCCGACCTGCTCGGCGTCAAGGTCTTCACCGATATGTGGAAGGGTCTCGAAGGCGCCGATGTCGTGATGATGCTGCGCATGCAGCGCGAGCGCATGACGGGCTCGTTCGTGCCGTCGACTCGCGAATATTACCACTACTTCGGCCTGGACGAGGAAAAGCTCGACTGCGCCAAGCCGGACGCTCTCGTCATGCATCCAGGCCCGATCAATCGCGGTGTCGAGATCGCGTCCACGGTGGCCGACGGCGCCAAGAGCGTCATTCACGAGCAGGTAGAGATGGGCGTTGCGGTGCGCGCCGCCGTGCTCGAATCCCTTGCGCGTCACTTGCCGAACACATGAGACGAGCCATGGCCGCCAACCACAACAATAAGACACCAGCTGGGCCGACGGTCTTCATCAACGCGCGGCTCGTCGATCCCGGCGCACGCCGCGACGAGCCGGGCGGGCTGCTCGTCTGTGACGGCCTTATCGCCGATGTCGGCGCGCACTTGCGCCGCAACGCGCCCGAAGGCGCCGAAGTGATCGACTGCCGCGGCAACGTGCTCTGCCCCGGCCTCATCGACATGCAGGTGTTCATGGGCGAGCCCGGCTACGAGCACCGCGAGACGATCCGCACCGCGGGCGAAGCTGCCGCAGCCGGCGGCGTGACCACCATCGTCGTCATGCCCGACACGAACCCGGTGATCGATCAGGTCGCCCTCGTCGACTTCATCCAGCGCCGCGCCCGCGACAACTGTGTCGTCAACGTGCGCACCTGCGCCGCTCTGACCAAGGGCCTCGAAGGCAAGGAGATGACCGAGATCGGCCTCCTCCAGCGCACCGGCGCCATCGCGTTCTCCAACGGCAAGAACTCCATCGCCGATACCAAGGTGATGCGCAGCGCGCTGCTGTACGGACGCGACTTCGACGCGCTGATCGTGCACCACCCCGAGGATCGCTATCTCGCCGCCGGCGGCTCCATGAACTCCGGCCCCACGTCTGCCCGGCTCGGTTTGCCCGCGGCCCATAAGATGG
The DNA here is from genome assembly GCA_945901835.1 of Devosia equisanguinis. Taxonomy (GTDB): domain Bacteria; phylum Pseudomonadota; class Alphaproteobacteria; order Rhizobiales; family Hyphomicrobiaceae; genus CAMDPA01. Next base: position 3,893 of record CAMDMH010000176.1, read on the forward strand.
CGGAAGTCATCATCCTCGAGCGCGACATCCGCCTCGTCGAGATGACCGGCGGCCGCTATCACGCAGCCACGATCTCCTGCGCGGAAAGCCTCGGCGTCGTGAAGGCCGCGAAGGCCCGCAAATTGCCCGTCACTTGCGGCGTCTCCATGCATCACCTCACCTTGAACGAGACCGACATCGGCCCCTACCGCACCTTCTTCAAGCTACGCCCACCGTTGCGATCCGAGGAGGACCGCGCAGCGCTCGTTCGCGGCGTCGCCAACGGCGACATCGACGTCATCGTATCGAGCCACGATCCGCAGGACGCCGACGTGAAGCGCCGACCTTTCGCCGAAGCCGAACCCGGCGCGATCGGGCTCGAGACGCTGCTGGCCGCCTCCCTGAAGCTCCATCACGAGGAAAAGGTGGACCTGGCCTCGGTTCTTCGACCGCTTACCATCAACCCGGCCAAGCTCCTCGGCCTCGCATCGGGCCGTCTCGACAAGGGGGCTCCCGCCGACCTCACGCTGTTCGATCTGAACATGCCCTGGGTCGTCGATCGCGATCACATGAAAGCCCGCTCCAAGAACACACCGTTCGACGAGATGACACTGATCGGTCGCGTGCTTCGCACCATGGTTGCAGGCGAGACGGTGTACCAGTACGTTTGATCCGAGCGCTGCGGCCTGCAGCGTGGCGCGTGGTGGTTCTTCAACGACGGGATTCAGAGATCTGAATGGGCACGCTGACCCTGCCGTTGCTTGCCGCCTTGACGCTCGGCTATCTGCTGGGCTCGATCCCATTCGGGCTACTGCTCACGAAGGCCGCAGGCCTCGGCGATATCCGCAACGTCGGCTCCGGCAACATCGGCGCGACCAACGTCCTGCGCACGGGCAATAAAGGGCTGGCTGCCGCCACGCTTCTGCTCGACGCACTTAAGGGGACGGCCGCGGTTCTCATCGCTCGATGGCTCGCTTTGGACGCGTGGATGCTGTTTGGCTCTCCGCCCGTGAGCACTGTGAGTTCCACGGTGGTCATGTCGGTATTGCAGCAGATTCCGGCGGCGGCCGCACTGGGTGCCTTCATCGGCCACCTCTATCCGGTATGGCTCGGTTTCAAGGGCGGCAAGGGCGTCGCGACCTATATCGGTGTGCTGTTGGGTCTCGCCCTGCCGGCCGGCATCGCATTCTGCGCGATCTGGCTGCTGGTCGCCGCAATCACGAAGTACTCGTCGCTCTCAGCGCTGGTCGCCAGCATTGCAACACCCTTCGTCGTATGGGCGCTCGGCGCACCGCAACTGGCCCTGCTGCTCGTCCCACTCACGGTCCTGCTGCTCTACAAGCACAGCGCCAACATCTCTCGTCTGATGAAAGGCGAGGAGCCTAAGATCGGTGCAAAAGCCTGAGCCATCGGCCGACCTTTTTTCCGCCGCGCCACTTCCCGTCGCGCGGCTCGACGACGCTCAACGGCTCGCCTGTCTCCGCCTGATCCGCTCGGAAAACGTCGGCCCCGCCACGTTCCGCGCACTCATCAATCACTATGGTGGCGCGACCGAAGCTCTCCACGCCCTCCCTGAGTTGAGTAAGCGCGCCCGCCGCGGCCGGCCCGTGCACATCTATCCGCAACAGAAAGCTGAAGCCGAGCTCGAACGCGCCGCCGAGGCAGGGGTGCAACTGATCTTCACCATCGAGCCCGGCTACCCGAAATCGCTCGCCTTCACCGAAGGGGCCCCACCGCTGCTCTACGTGAAAGGCCGCAGCGAACTGCTCGCGGCGCCCTCGATCGCCGTCGTCGGCTCACGTTCCGCCTCCGCCGGCGGATTGCGGCTCGCCCGCACGTTCTCCGCGAGCTTCGGCCAGGCCGGATATGTCGTCTGCTCCGGCCTCGCCCGCGGCATCGACGCCGCCGCCCACGAAACCTCGCTCGACACCGGCACCATCGCCGTCCTCGCCGGCGGACTCGATATCGTCTACCCGCCGGAGCATCGCGAATTGCAGGCCGCAATCGCCGAGAAGGGCTGTCTCGTCTCGGAGCAGGCGCTCGGCTTCCAACCCCGCGCCCAGGACTTCCCCAGGCGAAACCGTATCATCTCCGGCATCGCACTGGCCGTGGTCGTCATCGAGGCCGCCAAGCGCTCGGGCACGCTCATCACTGCGCGCCTCGCCAACGAACAGGGCCGCGACGTCTTCGCGGTACCCGGCCACCCGCTGGACCCGCGCGCTGAAGGCACCAACCAACTTCTGAAGGACGGCGCACTGCTGGCGACATCGGCCGACGACGTGCTCGAAGTACTGGCGCGCCAGCATGCAGCTCCCACGTTCCGCGCCTTCGAGGACACGGCCTCGGCCACGACGCCGTTCGGCGAGCTTCCACCGGCAGCGAGCCGGACCGCCCCGCCTATCACGCCTCCCCCCCGGGCCGACACGGCAGACGTGATCCAGACGGTTCGCGGTGTGCTGGGTCCGGCCCCGGTGAGCATTGACGAGGTCACCCGCGCGACAGGCCTGCCCGCCCGCGAAGTCCAGGTCGCAATCATGGAGCTGGCGCTGACCGGGGCGGTCGAGATGCACGGCAGTCAACTCGTCTCGCTGAAGCCAGACGCCTGATCTCGCCACCAGAACTCGACTACCGAGCCGGCTTGCGCATTTGATCGCGCGCCTCGAGTTCCGCCATCTCGAGGATGAGCGCGACCCGCTGAAGACCGGACTTGGCCGCCAGCTTCTTCAGGTCGTGCACCATCGCGAGAATATACTGAACGCTGCGCGCATCCGGCCGCACATCGGCTGACGCCT
>CAMDMH010000177.1 GCA_945901835.1 Devosia equisanguinis
CGGCGTGAGGGGCGTCATGTCATAACAAGCAACGACAAGGCGCCCCGCCGACGGTCGCCGACCACCCGCAACCGATCCGCCTTTCGGCGTTTTGCAAGAGGCTCTGACCTATTTCTATCTCGAACAGGCGCGGATCGTGGGCGCGGTGATCGTCGACCGGGCCGAGCGCGTACAGATGCTGGCGCGGGTCGATCTCGCGGTCAGCATCCTGACGATAGCGCTGCAACTCTTCATGACCGGGCGGGTGATATCGAAGCTCGGCCTCGGGCTTGCCATCGCGTGTGTGCCTGTCGTGGCGATCGGCGGGTTCATAGCGCTCGCCATCGCGCCTGTCGTGGGCGTCATTTTGACGATGATGGTGGCCGAGCGCGCGCTGGGCTTCGCGTTCGCCAATCCGGCGGCGCGGGTGTTGTGGACGGTTGTCGACAGGGAAGCGAAGTACAAGGCGCAGAGTTTCGTCGATACCGTGGTTTTCCGAGGCGGGGACGCGGCGTCCGGCTGGGTATTCGGCATGCTTTCCAAGACGCTGGGCCTGGGCGGTGCAGCGATCGCGTTCGTAACGGTTCCCTTTGCGATCGGGTGGCTGGTGTTCAGCCTCAAGCTGGCGGTGATGCATGCGCGCCTGGTTGACAAGGCGCGGGACGGCGCAGGATAGCTCGGGGCGCTCTACGGGTAAGGCAGACCCACGATGCAGCGGCGGAAGGGCTCGGGGCCATATAGGGGTTCCGTTCGTTCGGGTTAGCTACTAAACTTTCCGGCGGCCACCAATGAAACGGCTTTTCAAAAGACGTAAGACGAGGAGAGGAATCCCATGCCGGATCGTAAGTACAAGTATATCAAGATCGACAAGCAGGACGGTATCACCTGGCTGACGTTGAACCGGCCCGAAAAGCGCAATGCCATGAGCCCGGCGCTCCACGAGGAGATGGATCACGCACTCTTCATCCTCGAAGACGATCCGGACACGAAGGTCGTCATCCTGCGCGGTGCCGGCGGCAACTTCTCCGCCGGTCAGGATCTCAAGGAGTTCTTCCGCGAGAACGAGGGAAAGCCGCGCCAAGGCCGCAAGGCGCGCGAGGAAGCCAACCGCTGGCGCTGGGAACGGCTCTACAACTACGACAAGCCCACGATCTGCATGATCGAGGGCTACTGCGTGGGCGGCGCGTTCATGCAGTTGCTCGCAACCGACTTCGTCGTGGCAGCGGAGAACGCGACGTTCTCGCTGTCGGAAGTGAACTGGGGCATCCTGCCCGGCGCACTCGTCTCCAAGGTCGTCGCCGATGCGGTGATCTATCGTCACGCGCTCTGGTATGCCTGCCTTGGTGAGCCGTTCGATGGTGTCGAAGCTGCGCGCGTCGGCTTCATCAATCTCGCCGTGCCGCACGACAAGCTGATCGCGGAGACCGAGAACCTCGCCCGGAAACTCATGCTGAAGAGCCCGCGCGTGCTGCGTGCTACCAAGCAGGCGATACGTCATGTTCGCACGATGGACTTCGGTCAGGCCTACGACTACCTCGCCGAGAAGGGCAAGGCGATCAAGGTCGGCGATCAGGAGAAATCCTACGAGACGGGCTTGTCGCAGTTCCTCGACAAGAAGGCCTACAAGCCGGTCATGGCGCCGTTCAAGCTCGGCACAATGCTGACCGACGAGACCACGAAGAAGTGAGGCAGCTGGCATCGGGAACTCGGGCATTAGGGAGTACACTATCCTGAGTTCCTGCTGCCTGCATTTTCTATGCTTTCCAGCGAGTGACATTCAATGCTCCCAGGACCACTCACTGGCATCAAGGTCGTCGAATTGTCGACGATGATTACGGCGTCGTCGGCGGGCATGATGCTCGCCGACATGGGGGCCGAGGTAATCAAGGTCGAGAACCCCAACGGCGGGGATCCGTTTCGCAGTTTCGGGCCGAGCCGCGACTACAGCGCGCATTTCTGCTCTTACAATCGCAATAAGCGCAGCGTGGCGCTGGATTTGCGCGCCGAGGACGGCAAGGCGGCGCTGAGCGCACTGTTGAAGCGTGCTGATGTGCTGCTCGATAATTACCGGCCGGGCGTGCTCGATCGGCTCGGCCTCACGCCCGAGGCGCTCGCGGCGATCAACCCACGGCTGATCCATTGCTCGATCACGGGGTTCGGGCCCGATGGGCCCTATGCGATGCGTCCTTCCTACAATGCGGTGGCGCAGGCGCTCGTGGGTATGTCAAGTCTGTTCGTCGATCCCGACAAGCCGCGTATCACCGGGCCGACGATCTCCGACAACGTCTGCGGCGCCTATGCGGCGAGCGGCATTCTCGCGGGCCTGCTCGAGCGGGAGAGGACGGGGCGCGCGCGGCGGGTCGAGATCAACATGATCGACGCGACGCTGGCGCTGATGCCCGATCCGTTCGGCTATCACGAGTTCCTCGGCGTCGTGTCCGATCCTTATACGAGCGCGCGGAACTCACAATCCTACGCCGTGGTGTGCGGAGACGACACGCTGCTGTGCATCCATCTGTCGTCGCAGCCGCAGTTCTGGCAGGGGTTCGTCAAGGCGCTGGGGTTGGAAGAATTCGCGAAAGATCCGCGCGTGGGAAGTCGGATGCTGCGGATCGAGAACTACGATCTCATCGCCGAGGTCATGGGCGAGACGATCAAGACGAAGCCGCGTGCGCACTGGATGGCGCTGCTCGAAGAGGCGGATGTGCCGTTCGCGCCGATCCTCGACGTGACGGAGGTGCCGGAGGACGAACAGGTCAAGCACCTCGGCACGTTCCAGGTGCTGGAGCATCCGGTGAAGGGCAAGGTTCGCGTGATCATGCGGCCGATGTGGCTCGACGGGACGCGGGCGGATCAGCCGATGCAGCCGCCGCCGCTGCTGGGCGAGCACACGGGGGAAGTGATGGCCGAGCTGGGGTTGCCGGTGCCCGCGAGTTCGAATGTGTCGTCGAAAGGGGCGTAGAGCCCGGTCGAGAAACGGCCGGTGGGTCACCCCGCCGGCCGTTTTATTCATCCATCGGTTCGATCAACCGCGCAGGCGCGTGCGGAGGATCTTGGGGAACTGGTCGAGGTCACCGCCGTTCTGGTCGCTACCGCTCTGCGGGGCCTGGGCGAGTTGACGCGGGGCGGGCGGCGCGCCGATCTCGGCGCTCGGTGCCTGCACCCGGATCGACTGCGGCGAGATCTGCTGCGTGCCGCCGGCGAACCATGCCTCGATCAGGTCGAGCTCGTCGCTCGACAGGTTGAGGCCCTGGCTTCGGCAGCGCGCGACAACGAAGTTGCGGAAGCGGCCGGCGAACAGATTGGCCGAGGCGCCTTGCTCGAACCACGGATCGGCCTCGCTGATGACCTCCATCACGAAGCGGATGTCGTCGCGCGAGACGTTGAGCCCGATCTGCTGGGCCCGCGTATGGATGCTGACCAGCGTCTGGGTGCCCTGCATGCCGTACTCGCCGATCTCGGCTGCGATCGCATCGAAGAGGGCACGGTAGTCCGGCGGCGACAGCAGTGGTGCCTGGCAAGCGTCGTGGATGCGCGAGATCGATGCCTGGATCATGGCGGCCATATCGGCTTGTCGCGGCGCGGCCTGCGGGTGGGGCTGCTGCTGGGCGACCGGTTGGGCGACCGGTTGCGGCGCGAGCGGTAAGGGCGCCGGCTCGGGGTGCTGCGCGAACTGGGGCTGCTGCTGCACCGGCTGCTGGGGCAGCCTCGGCGTCGGTGCGGGCGGGACCGGCGTCGCGGCAATAGGAGCACGTGCTACCGGGGCTTGGGGTACTGGAGCCTGAGCCACTGGAGCCTGAGCTAACGGAGCATGCGGCGCTTGCTGACGTGCCGGCTCGAGTTGACGCTCGAACGGCGCGCGCGGCTCGAGGATCGGCATCGGGCGCTCGGCGGGCGCCGCGATCGCGCCGGCCGCTTCGTACGCGAGATACGGCGGCTGCTCGGTCAGGCGGATCTCCGCGGGCAGGTGGCGGCGCAGCAGCTCGAGGAAGCTCGACGAGCCGGACCAGTTGGTGCCGACGGTGCGGTCGTGACCGAGGGCGCGCGTGGTGCGTTCGGCGAGCGCTTCCAGCGGCACGGGGCTGACGGCCGCCTTCACCGCGACGGTGACGGCGGCGACGATCTCGGCGCGCATGCGCTCCAAGGCGTTCGCGTCTGGTGCTGCCGGCGCGGCGACCTGGGCACGAACCGGCGCGGCTGCCATCGGTGCTACCGGGATCTGGACCGATGCGGGGGCCGTGACGTGGGCGGTCGCAACCGTGCTTGCCGCCGGAGCCGTCGCGGTGAGGCTCGTGGGGGATACGCCGAGCTTGCCCTCGAGCAGAACCGACATCAGGGTCGCCTCACGGACCTCGCCGTCGCACAGCGCCATATAGGCCGCGGCGGTGAAATCGTTGGCGAAGATCGCGGTACGGCGGTCGTAGGCGCGCAGGCGATGCAACAGCGGGGTGAAGTCCGCGTCGCCCGACAGGATGATGAACTCGTCGAACCGCGTCGCGTGATCGAGGTGGTCCGTCGCGTCCATCACCATCTTGATGTCGGACGAGTTCTTGAGCTGTGCCGTCAGCGGCGGGCAGTCGACCACTTCGAAGCCGGCGCGCAGGAAGTGATGCCGCACGAACGGGAACGACGTCATGTCGGTCGAATTGTCGTGCGCGTTGCGGCGGGGAACCGGATTGCCGTAGCAGCGGTTGACCACGATGCGGCGCGGACGCCCCAGCGTCGGCGAGTTCGTGGGGGTGATGAGGCGGCCGTTCTCGATCTCCTTGATCCAGGAGACCGCATCCTTGGCGAACCGCTTGGCGGCTTCCTCGCTGCGCTTCTTCAAGGACAGGTAGATGTTGTCGTAATCGACGAAAATGGCCGTCAGAATGGGCTCTTTCGCGTCCTTCGTCATGTGCACTTGATCCCCGCGCTCACCGGACAAAATGGAACTCCTTTAAGCGATTATTTCCCGAGTCGCGCCTCCGTGCCAAGGTCCGAACGGACACTCGGCGGCGCGCGATTGCGAAATACGCTGAAATGCTGGGGTTTCGGCTAATTTCCGGAGCCAAGTTTTCCGTGGAAAACTTCCTGCAAAATCGGGGCTGTGATGCCGGATCACGGTTCGAAGCCGGGCGGAGCCATCTCGAAGCCCGCGAATTCGAAAGCGGGGGCGACGGTGCAGCCGACCAGCGTGTATTCGCCGAGTGACATGGCGGCTTGCCACTGGCCCGCGGGGACGACGATCTGCGGGCGCTCACCGTCCGCGAAATCGGCGCCGAGACGGTATTCCCTGCGAGCACCGCCTGTGGCTGGCGCGACGCTCAGGAGCAGCGGCGCACCGGCGTACCAATGCCACATCTCCGCGGCATCCACGCGGTGCCAATGCGAGCGCTCTCCCCGCCGCAGGAGATAGCAGATCGCGGTCGATGCCGCGCGGCCGGAGGGCTGCGTTCGAGAATCGCGGAACGTCTCCCGGTAGTGGCCGCCTTCCGGATGCGGGGCGAGACCGAGCAGCGCGATGATGTCGTCGGCAGTCAGCTCTTCGGTGCGCGTCGTCACGGGTTCGCTCCGTTCGTCGATGGTGGAAAGGCGCACGCGCTCTGCCTGCGGCATTTTGTTCGGCTGCAGTGGTGGGGGAAGTGCCGACAGCGGTTTCTGCGCACCGCTAGAAGACGCGTTACGACCTCTTCCCGTAACCGCGCTTCCTCGCCTGGGGATAGCGGGTATCTGCTCGGGCGGGGCGGAGGGGAGACCTCGGTGCCGAGCGATGCAGCGGCGGGCGAGGGTTTTGGTTGTCTGGCCATGTTTCAACCTAGCGTGCTTCATGATCTTGCGGACAAGCGTCGTCGCCTACTGCCGCACAGGACGCGGCAGCACGGGAAAAAGGAAAGACGAACGGGGGCGGGCACTGCCGGCAACCCTATGTAATAATTAGTGGGCTGCACACAGCAGCGCCCGCCGCGGCTCTTTTCGCCGAAATCGCGTTCGGAGACGGGTCACCCGGGGATGCATTGGCGCATCACCGTATAACCGTGGGCCTGTTTGATCCCCCCTGCCTCGCCCCGTTGCCGGCGCTTGGTGCGGGTGGAAGCGATCCCGGCGTTGCGGATGCGCTGGCCCGCTGCCCGTCCCTGGCGAGTAGCGCTTCTCAGCGCCCGAGCCACGAACAAGCAAACCCCGCTTCTCCTCACACCGCACTTCCCCCGCGTATCGGTGCGGTCGACCACGCCCCGTTCGATGAGGAAAGCTGCGAGGGAGTATGAGGGGGAAGATGGGGGTGGGGATAAGTCTGGTGAGTGGCGAATGGCGAGTGGTGAGTTCTGGCGACACGCCCCCTCACCCTGGAGGGGGGAGGTCCAGGGCAATTCAATTCACGTAGGTCATCCCGGTGCTCGTCACCGGGATCCAGGGTGCAACAATGGCAATGCTCCGGGTTGTGGCAAACTCGATCCCGGGCACAAGGCCCGGTATGACCGTATTCTATAGAACTGAATCGCCCTGGGGGAGGTCGACGCGGCATGACTTTTTTGCGGTTCAGCAGAAAATCATCTGCCGCGTCGGGTGGGGGTGATCTTCGCCGGCACCACGCAATGAGAGCGAGCGAAGTCGCTGCGCGAGCGGGCTTTTCGTTTGCACGTCGCTGCGGCCTGCGGCCGGATCGCGACGTGCACGCCCCGCG
>CAMDMH010000178.1 GCA_945901835.1 Devosia equisanguinis
CAATGTCGCGATCGAGTCCATGGGCGGCAAGACGTTCGGCTTCGGCGCCGGACGCGTCGACACCTGGGAGCCCTCGGAGGACATCTATTGGGGCGGCGAGACCGAGTGGCTCGGCGACAAGCGCTACACCGGCGACCGGCAGCTCGAGAATCCTCTTGGCGCTGTCCAGATGGGCCTCATCTACGTCAACCCGGAAGGTCCGAACGGCAAGCCTGATCCGGTGGCATCGGGGCGCGATATCCGCGAGACCTTCGCGCGCATGGCGATGAACGACGAAGAGACCGTCGCGCTCGTCGCCGGCGGTCACACGTTCGGCAAGGCGCATGGTGCGGCGGATGCCGGCAAGTACGTCGGCCGCGAGCCCGAGGGCGCCGGTATCGAGGACATGGGCTTCGGCTGGAAGAGCTCGTTCGGTAGCGGCAAGGGCGTCGACACGATCTCGAGCGGCATCGAAGGCGCATGGAAGCCGAACCCGACGAAGTGGGACAATGGCTACTTCGACATGATGTTCGGCTACGATTGGGAGTGCGTGAAGGGCCCCGGCGGCGCCAACCAGTGGACGCCGAAGAACTGCAAGCCCGAGCACATGATCCCGGACGCCCATGATCCATCGAAGAAGCACCCGCCGATGATGACCACGGCGGACTTGGCACTGCGCTTCGACCCCGCCTACGAGAAGATCTCGCGGAACTTCCACAAGAACCCGGATCAGTTCGCCGACGCGTTCGCCCGCGCCTGGTTCAAGCTGCTTCATCGCGACATGGGTCCGCGCGTTCGCTACCTCGGGCCGGAGGTGCCGAAGGAAGTTCTCGTCTGGCAGGACTCTGTTCCCGCGGTCGATCACCCGCTGATCGATGCGCAGGACATCGCCGCCCTCAAGGCCAAGATCCTCGGCGCCGGCCTCTCCGTTTCCGATCTGGTCTCGACAGCTTGGGCGTCGGCGTCGACGTTCCGCAACTCCGACAAGCGCGGTGGTGCGAACGGCGCGCGCATTCGCTTGAGCCCGCAGAAGGATTGGGAAGCCAACCAGCCGGCCCAGCTCGCCAAGGTTCTGAAGGCCATGGAGACGATCCAGGCCGATTTCGCCAAGGCGCAGTCCGGCGGTAAGAAGGTCTCGCTCGCCGACCTGATCGTTCTGGGCGGCTGTGCTGCCGTGGAGCAATCCGCGAAGGACGCCGGCCACGCAGTCGCGGTTCCCTTCACGCCGGGCCGCACGGACGCGACGCAAGCACAAACCGACGTCGCTTCCTTCGCCGTGCTGGAGCCAACTGCCGACGGGTTCCGCAACTATCTCAAGTCCGGACACGTCCGTTCGGCTGAGGAACTGCTGGTGGATCGGGCGCAGTTGCTGACCCTGACCGCACCCGAGATGACGGTATTGGTCGGCGGCCTGCGTGCGCTGAATGCGAACGTTGGAGGGGCCAAGCACGGCGTCTTCACGAAGCGTCCAGGAACGCTCACCAATGACTTCTTCGTCAACCTGCTCGATATGAGCACGGAGTGGAAGCCGGTGGCCGGCGGCCAAGACGTGTTCGAGGGCCGCGACCGGGCGACGGGACAGGTGAAGTGGACCGGCACCCGTGCCGATCTCGTCTTCGGTTCCAATTCCCAGCTCCGTGCGCTTGCTGAAGTCTATGCACAGGACGACGCCAAGGCGACGTTCGTTCATGACTTCGTGGCCGCTTGGAACAAGGTTATGAACGCCGATCGCTTCGACGCTGCCTGATCGCGGCGGAAAGCACGCGTTCGCTGGCCTCCGAGCGTCGTCCCGGCACGTGTTGCCGGGATGGGGCTCGGGGATTTTCAGCCCGGCGCACAAGATTAGCGAAAACTGTTCTGCGAGCCACGAGCATTGACCGAGCCCACCGAAGCAGCGCCCAACTGGCTTGGGCGCTGCTTCGCATTTCAGCGCTCATTTTCGCGTGAGAAACTGTTTGCAGGTCGGGAGGTCATGCCATGAATGCCAAGGCACTTGCAGCGGAGTTTATCGGCACTTTCGTACTCGTCACGGGAACCTGCGGCGCAGCACTCTTCTCGGCGCCTGCAGGCGCCGGCTTGCTCGCGCCGGCCTTCGCTATCGGTTTGTCCGTCCTCATCATGGCCTATTCGGTCGGCCACCTCTCGGGGGGGCACTTCAATCCGGCTGTCACGGCCGGGCTGATCGCCGCCGGACGATTCGATAGCGGCAACGCGATCGGCTACATCATTGCGCAGGTGCTGGGCGGGCTGGCTGCGGCGTTCGTCTTCCAGATCATTCTGAACGGCGCGCTCTCTGCTGGCCCCACGCAGGCGACGGCCTGGAATACCTTCGCCGCCGTCTCGAATACCTACGGTGGTCCCCGCGGCTTCACATTGGCCTCGGTCTTCATCATGGAAGTTGTGATAACGGCGATCTTCCTGATCGTGATCGTCGGCTCCACGTCGCGCAAAGCGCCGGCAGGCTTTGCCCCGCTGGCGATTGGCGTGGCGCTGTTCGTCCTCCACCTCGTCTCGATCCCGGTCACCAACGCCTCGCTCAATCCCGCCCGCTCGACGGCACCGGCGTTGTTGGCGGGCGGCCAGGCATTGAGCCAGCTCTGGGTGTTCTGGCTAGCGCCGATCATCGGCGCCGTCATCGGTGGTGCGATCGGCCGCTGGTTGAACGAGGACTGACGATCTCAAGCAGTTCGCGGCATTCTTCTGAACTCCAAGGTCGCGAAAACTGAAATCGATATCCTCGCTTGGACTGAAAGATTCAATCGGTGGCGGCTCTCCTCGGAGAAGCCGCCATTTTTGCCTTTCCGGTGGGTAACTCGGCTGACGTGAAGGGCAGTTGCCGTTGTTGTCTTGGCACGACTCGAACCCCGCGCTAAGCGGCAGGAAGGTTGCTGCTACTACGACGTCAGGAGGCCGCGCATGCTCCGGGTTGTTCTCTCCGTTCTCTTCGCCGCCTTTCTGCTGCTGATCGTGCTCGGCCGCTACAGTCCCGACACCGTCTCGGCATCGTCCGCGATGTGGAGTGTAGGCATCGTTGGTCTGGCCGCCATCGTCTACTCTTCTTTGAACAGTTTCAACGCGTTGCGGCACTCGATGGGGCAGCCGGCCAAACTCGTCTATATCGGTCTTCTGTTCTCGTTTCTGCCGCTGCTGGTCGCCGCCTACTCGATCGCCGTCTGGCAGTATTCGCTGAGCAAGCTGACGACGTTCCAGGTGATTGCGATGATGTTCGGCGGCGTCGCCGCGATGATCGACCTCGTGCTGTTCTCCTGGTTGCTGTTCGGCCAGTCGCGCAACGCTTTTGGCGACAATCGCCGCCGCGCCTGATCCGGAATTGGCATGTCGCGGCTCTGCCAAGAGCCGAACCGGTCTGATATACGGGCTCGTGCCGCAATCATCTGCGGCCGAGCCCATTTCTGTTTTTCGTGGCCATGACATGAAGACTTCAAAGACCGTCAGCACCGAAACTACCGCACAGATGCAGGAGATCGGCCGCCAGGCGCGCGCCGCGCAGCGCGCCATCGCGCTCGCTCCGTCCGAGACGAAGGCCGAGGCACTGTTGGCCGCCGCGACGGAAATGTACGATTCCATGGCGCTCATCATCGACGCCAATACGCAGGACATCGAGGCGGCCCGCGCTGCCGGCATGACGCCCGCCTATATCGACCGGCTCGCACTCGACAAGAAGCGCATCAATGCGATCGGCCAGGGCCTCGAAGCCATCGCAGCGCTCCCCGATCCCGTCGGCAAGGTAACGGAGGCCTGGACGCGTCCGAACGGAATGAAGATCGAGCGCGTGCGCGTGCCGATCGGCGTCGTCGGCATCATCTTCGAGAGCCGTCCCAACGTGACCGCGGACGCCGGTGCCTTGTGCCTCAAGGCCGGCAACGCGGCGATCCTGCGCGGCGGTTCCGACAGCTTCAATTCCAGCCGGCAGATCCACGCCTGCATCGCCAAGGGCCTCGCCGCAGCGGGCTTGCCCGAGGGGGCGGTCCAACTCGTCCCGACGACGGATCGCGCGGCGGTGGGCATGATGTTGAAGGGCCTCGACGGCGCCATTGACGTGATCGTGCCCCGCGGCGGCAAGAGCCTCGTCGCTCGCGTCCAGGAGGAGGCCCGCGTCCCCGTGTTCGCGCACCTCGAAGGGCTCTGCCACACCTATGTCGACCGCGATGCGAACCTTGATATGGCCGTCGGGATCGTGCTCAACGCAAAGTTGCGGCGCACGAGCGTCTGCGGCGCAACCGAAACGCTTCTGGTCGATCGCGGGGCGCCGTCGGCGTTCCTTCCCAAGCTCGTCGCCGGTCTCCTGGCAGCCGGCTGCGAAGTGCGCGGCGATGATGCGACCGGGAAAGTCGATCCGCGCGTGAAAGCCGCCGTCGAGGCGGATTGGACCACGGAGTATCTCGACGCGATCATCGCCGTGAAGGTCGTCGACGGCGTTGATGGCGCCATCGCCCACATCGGCCGCTACGGCTCGCAGCACACCGACTGCATCGTTACCGCCAACGAGACCACGGCCGAACGCTTTCTGACCCACGTTGACAGCGCCATCGTCCTGCACAATGCCTCGACCCAGTTCGCAGACGGTGGCGAGTTCGGCTTCGGCGCCGAGATCGGCATTGCGACCGGCCGCCTCCATGCCCGCGGCCCCGTCGGCGTCGATCAGCTCACCACCTTCAAATACGTCATCCGCGGCACCGGCCAGACCCGCCCGGGTTGAACGCTGAACCCCGAGGCCAATTTCTTGCGCGCCCAAATTCGCCCCGCGCATCTCCGATCCCCTCCCCCTCATGGGGAGGGCGCGCGAAGCCTCCAGGCGGTGCTGGACGTATTGGACACTGCTCACCGCCACCTTTGGCGCGCGCCAACCATGCATGCCCCGTCATGATTTCGTCTCGACACGGCGAGGGTTATCTGTTTGATTTTCGACCGACGAATTGCGTGATGAATATGCTCAAAGAGGACATAAACATCGGCGCTGTAGGGAGCCGCCCTCCGCATGCCCGGGAAGCACGTGCCGATCAGCTTCGGCTCCATCAAAGTGAAGCCCCCGCTGATCCAGCCAGGTCAGCGCGTAGGCATTATGGGCGGGTCCTTCAACCCGCCCCATGACGGCCACGGGCTGATCTCGCGCACCGCATTGCGACGCCTCGGGCTCGACCAGCTCTGGTGGGTGGTTACGCCAGGTAACCCACTGAAAAAAAACAACGGATTTCCGCCAACCAGCGAGCGCACGGAACTTTGCCGGCGCCTCGCAGGCGACAGCCGGATGCGGATAACGGACTTCGAGGAAGACTTGCGCACGCCCTATACGGCCGCGACCATGGCTTTTCTCACCCGCCGCTACCCCGGCGTTCAGTTCTTCTGGATCATGGGCGCCGACAACCTCGCCTCGTTCCATCGTTGGCAGCTTTGGCGCGATATCGCCCTGCGAGTGCCGATTGCTGTCGTCGACCGGCCCGGTTGGCATCTGAAGGCGCTGGCATCCCCGGCAGCACAATGGATGCGTCGCTCGTTCGTGCCTGAAATTCATGCAGCGACCCTTGGCCGGAAGCGCCACAAGCCGGCATGGACGTTCCTCACGGGGCCGCTCTCGAAGTCGTCTTCGACCGAAATACGCAACTTGCGGCCGCGCGAGGAAGCGCCACCCGAAGTGGCCGTCGAAACCGCCGTTCCTCGCCTTCGTGTCGCATCGCGCCGCTAATGCATCATCCGATCGGACGGAATCGCTTCTGCAATTCACCGGCCGGGTAAATATTGCATAGAATCAAAAAGGTAGAGAAGTATCCGATCATGTATTGTCGGATACTGCCCTATCCCGTTAGCCGGCGAGTTCACGCCCACGCCGTGCGGCCGCATCGACCGCCTTCGTCATCAGCGCCTCGAGACCATCGGGCGCCATCAGCACGCCGAGCGCCGCGGCCGTCGTGCCGCCGGGCGAAGTTACGTTCTGGCGCAAGGTCGCAGCCGCCAGATCCGACTGGTGCAGCAACTCGCCCGAGCCCGATACGGTCGCGCGCGCCAGCCGCATCGACAATTCAGGATCGAGCCCCGCTCTGGCCCCGGCGGCAGCGAGCGCTTCGACCAGTAGGAAAACGTAGGCCGGCCCGGAGCCTGAAACAGCCGTCACTGCGTCGATAAGGGTCTCGTCGTCGACCCAGCCGACCTCTCCTACCGCCGACAGCAGCGCCTCGCAAAGTGCACGCGGGCCTGCTCCCGCTGCCTTATTGCCCGTGCATACGGTGATGCCACGGCCGATAGCCGCCGGCGTATTCGGCATCGTGCGGATCACGGCGACGCCAGGCTTCAGATGCTTCTCGAAGCTCGCGAGCGTACGGCCCGCTGCGATCGAGATTACCAGCGTTGTCGCACCGGAGATCGCCGCGAGCGGCGCAAACACCGCGTCCATCAGCTGCGGCTTGACGGCCATCAGTATGACGGCAGGCGGTGTCGCGAGCTTCGGCACGCCGGCTTCCAGCCGGATGCCATGCCGGGCGAGCAGTTCCCTGATCTCCGGCGGCGGCGACGGATCGACCACGATCACGGTGGCGGGATCGAGCCCGCGCGCGAGCCACCCGCTGAGCATGGCCCCACCCATTTTGCCGGCGCC
>CAMDMH010000179.1 GCA_945901835.1 Devosia equisanguinis
TCATGGCTCCCTCCCCAAAAAATCCGGGGAAGGATGCCTTGGGCCACTTCAAATCGACACCACGCCCAGACAGTTCACCAACCCTTATAAATCGGGCGCATCCACGCTATGCTTGCCGCCGTCAACCGGACACTAGTGTGTGTGTCCCCATTTTCCTGCTCTGCGATAAACGCGTGTCTCGGGTGCCCGAAAACATGGCATAACTGCGTCCGATCAGAAAGCAGATCAGGCAGCACGCCCGCCGATCCCAGAACACCCGAGGTCCACATGACGTCTCCCGCCTCGATGACGCCGCCGGCGCAAGCGCGCCGCCCGTTTCCCGTGTGGGCGATCGTGCTCGCCGGCGCGACGGTAGCCGGCATCGGCATGGGCCTACGCCAGATCATGGGCCTCTACCTCAAACCGATCACCGAAACGCTCGGCATCGGCCGCGAGGCGTTCTCGATCGCGATCGCGCTCGCCAACATCGTATGGGGCTGTGCCGCGCCCTTCATCGGTGCGGCGTCGGACAAGCTCGGCGCGGGCAAGGTCCTGATTTTCGGGGCGACCTGTACCGCGATCGGCCTCGTGCTTATGGTCTATGCCCAGTCCGAGCTGCATCTCCTCTTGTCGGGCGTATTCATGGGGCTCGGCGTGGCCGGCGCGGGCGTGACCGCGATGGTCGGCGCCATCGGCCGTGCGGCGCCCCCCGAGAAGCGGACTCAGGCGATCTCGATGCTCGGCATCGGCCGCGGCGTCGGCGTGCTGATCTCGCTGCCCTACGCGCATCTGCTGATCGAGCTGTTCGGCTGGAAGGCGAGCCTTCTGACCATGGCGGCGACGGCAGCCCTGATGTGGCCGCTGTCGCTGATCATCGGCAACGAGCCGGCGAAGAACGCGCCGGGCACGGTGCCCCAGACATTGAAGGAATCGCTCCACGAGGCGTTCCGCCACCCGAGCTTTCTGCTGCTGACCGCGGGCTTCTTCGTCTGCGGCTTCCAGGTCGCATTTTATGCGCTGCATCTGCCGGCCTACGTGGCCGACCGCGGCTTCGACCCGATGGTCGGCGTGCTCGGCCTGACGATGGTCGGCCTCGGCAACCTGATCGGCACCTGGGCGGCCGGCCAGTCGGCGAGTTACTTCCAGAAGCAGTACACGCTGGCCTTCATCTATCTTGGCCGCTGCGTCGTGTTCTTCTGCTTCCTCTACATGGACATGACGCCGACGTTGGTCGTGGTCCTGAGCTTCATCCTCGGCCTACTCTGGCTGTCGACGGTGCCGTTGACCTCGAGCCTCGTGGCGACGTTCTTCGGCCCGGTCTGGATGACGATGCTGTTCGGCATCGTGTTCTTCTCCCATCAGATCGGCTCGTTCCTCGGCGTCTGGCTCGCGGGCCGCTTCTTCGACATGACGCGGTCGTACGACCTGATGTGGTGGTCCTCGATCGCGCTGGGCCTGTTCGCAGCCCTGGTCCACCTGCCCATCAGCCAGGAACCCGTTGCCCGCCTGAAGCAACCCAAGCCCGCCCCCGCGGAATAGGCCGCGGGAAGAGGGCCGAGGCTTGAGATCGTAAGGCGCACCGCTTAGGTTATGTCGATGACCCGATCGACCGCGAACCCTGCGCAGCCGAAGTTCACGCCCGTCAAGCTGGCGGTCGCGGTCGCATTGGGTGTGCTCCTGGCGGGTGCGATCTATCTCATCGCAGTGCGTGGGCCTGCCCTCCTTCTCGATCTGTCTGCTCTGGCCGGCATGCTCTGCCTGTGATGCCCGGGGCGTAATCGGCCCCTGCGCCGGATTGACTTCGCGCAAACGCAATTTCACCCCCGAGCCGTAGCCTGCCGGTGATTGTCGAATGAGACGGAGGGGATGACATGATTGCCCGCAACGCGCACGGTATGGACGGATCGCACGGCCAGATGGAGCAACACCACAGTTGGACCACGCGGCGGATATTCGCTGCGGCACTCGCGCTCATCGCTCTGCTGGCGCTGTTCGCGCCGGCGGCGGCTGCGCAGGAATTGAAAGTATATCGCAAGACCGGCGGCAATTTCGACGACGTGAAGTTCGACGTGACGAACGCCATCACGAACCGTGGACTGGTCGCGGACTTTACCGGCAACGTCGGCGCTATGCTGGACCGTACCGGCAAGGATGTCGGCTCGACGAAGCAAGTCTACAAGCGCGCCGAATACGTCGTATTCTGCTCAGCGAAGCTCTCGCGCGACATGATGGAAGCCGATGTCGCGAACGCCGGCTTCTGCCCCTACATCGTATTCATCTACGAGACGGCGGCCAAACCCGGCGAGATCGTCATCGGCTACCGGCGGTTGCCGCGTGCCGGCAAGCCTGCTTCGATCAAGGCGTTCTCAGCGATCAACGCACTGCTCGACGGTATCGCGAAGGAAGCGGTGAAGTGATCCTCAACCGGCGGCCGCGCGCCGGTCCTTGATTCGCTTGCCCACCGCCTCGGCGATCCCGGCACGCACGGCTTCGGCGGTTGCGTCGCCAGAACGCAGCTCCTGCGGGAGCACGATCTGCTGCGCCTTCGCCATCGCCCTGAGATGATCGACGCGCGAAACGCCCGCGAGCTTGGCGATCAGCCCTTCCGCGCCCTCACGCTGAAACACCGGCACGAGCCCGATGGCATAGGCGTCGAACGCAACGTCCGCGGCGGGTTCTGACGCCACGGCGACCGGAACCTGCGTCGAGGCCTGCATCGGCGTGCTTACCGCCGGCACCTTGCGCGCGTCCTCCGGCGCCGACGGCACGATCGCAATCTTGCGGCTGAGCAGAGCCTTGCGTACCCGCAGGCTGGTGAACGCCCCCTTGCTCCGCAGCACCAGCCGCCGGCGTAAGGCATCGTCGAGTCCCGCCTCCTCCGCGAAGAAGCGCTCGATGAAACGGTCCTTCGCATGTCCGGAAAGTTTGACCGTGTTGTCTTTCATTCGACCGCTCCCATCGGCACACCAACCGCGCGCCACACGCTGCTGCTTCTTCAAACTGCTCCGAGCGACACCAGCAATTCCTGGTAGAGTTCCCGCAGCGGCGTGATCGAGGTGCCGTATTTCTCTTCCATCGTCTGGCGCTCTTCACTCCAGTCGAAGGCGTTGGCGACATCCGGGCTTTGCGGCACCTGCGTCGCCAGCGTCGGATGATTGAACGCGATAGTATCGATGATCGTCCCGTCACGCCCGCCCGGCCTGACGGCATTGGCGACGCAGATGTAGCGCCGCTTCTCCGGCGGGATCGCCATCACGCCGTCGTAGTCCTTGCCTTCGATGATCGAGGCTATGCGGTCGACGGCGTACTCGGATACGGCGTCGGGCCGGAACGGCACCACGACCTTGGCAGCCATCGTGAGCGCGGCAGCGGTCGCGTTCGACAACCCCGGCGCGCAGTCCATGATGACCACGTCGGCCAGCGGCGCAGCGAAACCGAGTGCCTGCTTGAAGTGGTTTGCGCATTTCAGCTTGGCTTGCCTGAACGGCGTGTTGTGGCGGGAATAATGCGTGATCAACTCGTCCTGCATGTCCTCGAAAGCGAGCGAGCCCGCAAGCAGCGACAACTGCGGCTTGCGGCCTTGCGCATCCGTCACGTCGCCGACGTTGTGCACGAGATAGTCGGCGATCGGGTTCAGGGCATACATCCGATCCTCGATGAACGCCGCGACGTTCTTCGAGTTGCGCTGCGTCTCGATCCACTGCGAGCCGCCCAGCAGGATCAGCGAGGAGTTCGACTGCGCGTCGAGATCCATCAGCAACACGCGCTTGTGGCCCCAAGCCGAGAAGGCGTGCGCCAGCATCACCGAGATCGTCGATTTGCCAACGCCGCCCTTGCGGTTGGCAACCGCGAGAAAGTAGGCCATCTCGCCTCCGGATTTGGACTGCGGCCGCCACGCGGCCCGGCAGTCGTCGAGGAATTGGCGCACGCAGTGTATTCTGTTGGCGCGCAGGCGGCGTAGTGCAGTCCCTGAATGGCCCGGAATTGGTTACCACGCCACATACCGGGCTATCATCGGCCTCTGGAGGCTATGCTTCGATTCCCAGCGCCTTTTCAACGCTCCAGCGGACGATAAAGGATAATAGAAGGCAGATTCGCATCGTTAGCGATTCGTTGCGCTCTGGCCCGAGTTTTGCGATGGAGGGGAGGGAGTGGGGCAGGGAGCATTGCGGTTCGAGCTTTCATGGGTCGAGCTGCTTTGGATCAGGGACAATACGGCGCCCTTCCGCGATGGCGCGCCAGCATGGCCTGCGCTGGGGCGGTACGGGTCTGGGCTGAGACGAGCTAGGGTCGCGACCAAGGTATGGTCGCGCCGGTGCAATGAAGGGAATGTCTGATGACGCGCCGCTATTTCGGAACAGACGGTATCCGCGGCCTTTCCAATCGCCATCCCATGACGTCGGAGATCGCGCTGCGCGTCGGCATGGCCGCCGGCAAGCTGTTCTCGGACGGCGAGAAGCGCCGGCATCGCGTAGTGATCGGCAAGGATACGCGGCTCTCCGGCTACATGATCGAGAGCGCGCTGATGTCGGGCTTCACGGCCGTCGGAATGGACGTTTTCATCCTCGGCCCGATGCCGACGCCGGCCATCGCGATGCTGACGAAGTCGTTGCGCGCCGATCTCGGCGTGATGATCTCGGCGTCCCATAACGCGTACCACGACAACGGGATCAAGCTGTTCGATCCCGACGGCTACAAGCTTTCCGACGAACTCGAGATGCGCATCGAGGCCATGATCGATTCGCCGACCGATCAGCTCCTGGTTCCGGCCGACAGCATCGGGCGCGCCACGCGCGTCGAAAGCGCCCAGGAACGCTATATCGAGTTTGCCAAGCGGACGTTGCCACGCAATCTGCGCTTGAACGGCCTGCGCATCGTGATCGATTGCGCCAACGGTGCCGGCTACAAGGTGGCACCCGCGGCCCTGTGGGAACTCGGTGCCGAGGTGATCCGCATCGGTGTCGACCCCAACGGCCGCAACATCAACGACAAGTGCGGCACCACGTCGCCCGAGGCGCTGGCCGCCAAGGTGCTCGAGGTCCGCGCCGACATCGGTATCGCGCTGGACGGCGACGCCGATCGCGTCCTTATCGTCAACGAGAAGGGCGAGATCGTCGATGGCGATCAGGTCATGGCCGTGATCGCCAAGAGCTGGCACGAGCGCGGACAGCTTGCCGCTGGCGGTGTTGTCGCCACCGTGATGTCGAACCTGGGCCTTGAGCGGTATCTGGATAGTCTCGGCCTGACCATGCATCGGACGCCCGTCGGCGACCGCTACGTCGTCGAGCACATGCGCAAGCACGGCTACAACGTCGGTGGCGAGCAGTCCGGCCATATCGTGCTTTCCGATTTCACGACGACCGGCGATGGTCTCGTCTCTGCTTTGCAGGTGCTGGCCGTCGTGGTCACGGCCGAGCAGCGCGTCAGCGAGGTCTGCTCGCGCTTCGAACGTCTGCCGCAGATCCTGAAGAACGTGAAGTATACGCACGGCAAGCCGCTCGAGGACGAGCGCGTCGTCCGCGCCATCGAGAGTGCCAAGAAGAAGCTCGGAAAGTCCGGCCGCCTCGTGATCCGCCCCTCGGGCACCGAGCCCGTCATTCGCGTGATGGCGGAAGGCGACGACGAGCAACTCGTATCCACGGTTGTCGGCGATATCGTCGAGGCCTTGAAGAAAGCGGCCGCCTGAGTTACCAGCCGCCAGAGGGCCTGCGTCAGACAAAAGCTACCGTTATCCTCGTCGCGTGAGGGCGCAGCCCGACTAAGACGCTGAACCAGCGAAAGAATTGTCGAAGACGCATAAATGTGAGCCTACGGCATTCCTTGCGCTGGATCCCGACCTTGCTCGGCTTCGCCTCGCCGCGGTCGAGGATGGCGTCCGCGACCTTACGGATGTCAGGCGCTTCCTCGCCGGCCAATCCGGGCCTGCCTCCATCTGCAGGCCTCGCTGGCACTGCCCCGGAACGGGACGGCCGTTAAGGCTCCTTTAAGCGTTACACCACATAGTCCTCTCCAGACGGTTTCGTGTCGAACGTAACGCGCTTGTCTGAGCAACCTCGACGAAGGGTTGCCTTGAGAGGGACTAATACCGCCGACCTTAAGTTCCCACTCGTGGAATCCACGGGTATGAGCACAGGGATCTGATGCGTCCGGTCTCGGCCTTTAGTCGGTTCCATGCGGTGCATGCGGCATCGACGATGGCGTCGTAGTCGTCGTGGAGACGATGCGAGAGGAAGCGTGCCTTGAGGTGGAGCCACACCCGCTCGATCGGGTTCAGCTCCGGCGAGTAGGGCGGCAAGGGTACCAGTGTGATGTTGGTGGGTACGATCAGACTACCCGATCCGTGCCAGCCTGCCTGATCGAGCACCATGACAGCGTGGTCGGCGGCGGCCAGGGTCGCTGCAAAGGCATCGAGGAACTGCTGCATCGCCTCGGTGTTCGCGTAGGGCATGACGAGCGCGAAGCCGTTGTCGGTGCCGGGTTCCACGGCTGCGAAAATGTAGGCGAATGTAAAGCGCTTGTCGCAAAGGCCGGGCGGGCGCTCGCCGCGCTTCCACCACACGTGGCAGG
>CAMDMH010000180.1 GCA_945901835.1 Devosia equisanguinis
CCTGCCCCGGCGTGTGAGGAGAACGACGACATGGCGAAATCAGAGAAGAAGAACGTATTTCTCGTCACCGGTGCGGCAAGCGGCATAGGGGCCGCTGCGATCCGTCTGCTGCTCGCGGACGGCGCGCGGGTTTGCGCGGCCGATATGCAGAGGATCGGGCTCGACGGCATCGCGCCCAAACAGCTCGACAACTTGAAGACCATCCGCTGCGACGTATCCAAGGAGACCGATTGCAAGCGCGCCGTCGCAGACACGGTGAAAGCCTTCGGCGGGCTCGACAGCGTTCTGCACTTCGCAGGTATTCATTCGGTACAGTCGTGGGAAGAACTCGACGCGGACGAGTTCGCCAAGCTCTACGCCGTCAACGTGATCGGCTCGTTCCTGATCACGAAGGCCGCGGGCCAATACATGAAGGACCACGGCGGCGGGGCGATCGTGATGACGGGCTCGGGTTCGATGAATTCCGGCGGCACGGGGGGCAACGGGCGGGGCGGTCCCGCCTACACAGCGACCAAAGGCGCGATCATTGCGCTGCACCGCTCGATGGCGCGATCGCTGGGACCGCACGGCATCCGCGTCAACGCGGTGAGCCCGGGCTCGACGACCACGGCGATGACCGCCGACTACAGCGAGGAAGCGCTAACCAACGTCGCACGGCGAACCGCACTCGGACGGATCGGCCGCGCCGACGAGATCGCGGCGGTGGCGATTTTCCTGTGCTCTGACAAGGCTAGCTACATTTCCGGCGAGATCGTCAACGTCAACGGCGGTGGCAGCTTCGGGATTTGAGCGTATTCAGCCCTGCGCCTTCTGGCCGTAGGATCGGAAGCGCTCGATCACCTCAGCCATCTCGGCGGCGGGGAGCAGCGCAGGGCGGCCGAGAGTGAGCACTTTGTAGTATTGCTCGGCGAGGATCTCGACCTCGGCGGCCAGCTCGAGCGCGCTCGATAGCGTCGTCGAAGTGGCGATCATGCCGTGGTGCGCCATGAGACACGCGTTGCGCTTTTCGAGCCCCTTGGCGACGTGCCGGGCAAGCGCATCGGTTCCGAACGTCGCGTATGGCACGCATGGGATGTCGTCGCCGCCGGCGACCGCAACCATGTAATGAAACGCTGGAATGGGCTTGCCCGTGCACGACAGCACGACGGCATGCATCGAATGCGTGTGCACGACGGCGCCCATGTCGTGCCGCGCGGCGTACACCGCCAGATGGAAGTGCCATTCGCTCGAGGGTTTCCGCGCGCCGGTGGCCTTTCCGCTCGCATCGACGAACGTGACATCGGACGGCTTCAGGGCGTCGTATGCCATGCCGGTCGGCGTTATCAGCATACCGTCGCGCCAGCGCCGCGAGACATTGCCGGAGCGTCCGGGAGAAAGGCCCTGCCGGCTCATCATCTGCGCGGTTGCGATCACCTCGCGACGAGCCTGCGCCTCGCTCGTTTCTCCGGCTTTCGCTTTGGCTTTCGGAGTAGCCGACTTCATGTTGCATCCGCTCCTGCGAGAAACTGCGCATGGGCGAGACGCGCATAAGCGCCCTCGCGCGACAGCAGCTCGGCGTGCGTACCGACCTCGACGATCGCGCCCTTGTCCATCACGCAGATGATATCGGCGCTCTGCACGGTCGCGAGCCGGTGGGCGATGACGAGCGTCGTACGCTCCCGCGTGAAGCGGGCTAAAGCCTCCTGCACGAGTTGCTCGGATTCGGTATCGAGCGCGCTCGTCGCCTCGTCGAGCAGCAGGATCGGCGCGTTCTTCAGAATGGCCCGCGCCAAGGCGATGCGCTGCCGCTGACCACCCGACAAGCGCGAGCCGCTGTCGCCGATCTGGGTGTCGTAGCCTTGCGGCTGGGCCATGATGAAATCGTGGGCGGCGGCATCCCGGGCGGCGGCCTCGATGTCGGATTGGCTCGCCCCCAGGCGCCCAAGCGCTATATTGGCGCGGATCGTATCGTCGAACAGCGTCACTTCCTGGCTGACGATCGAGATCGCGTTGCGCAGGCTAGCAAGCGTGACGTCTCGGATCTCGACGCCATCGATGAAGATGCGGCCCTCGGTCGTGTCGAACAAGCGTGGCACCAGATTGATGATGGTCGACTTGCCGGCGCCGGAGCGTCCGACGAAAGCGACGGTCTTGCCGCCCGGCACGATCAGCGAGAAATCGCGCACGACTTTCAAATCCGGCGCCTTGGGATAGACGAAACCGACGTTCTCGAAACGGATCTCGCCGTGCTGCATCGCCAGTTCGGATGCGCCGGTCTTGTCGACGATGGTCGGGCGCTCGTCGAGCACGGCGTAGACACGTTCGAGCGCCGAGGTGCCTTCGCCAAGTCGAGTCGACAGGTTACCGAGGCCACGGATCGGCTGGGCCATCAGCAACAGACCGGTTATGAAGCCCATGAACTCCCCGACGGTCGACTGTCCCGCGGCGATGCGCCAATAGGCGATGCCGACGACGCCGGCGACGGCCAGCCCGCCGAGCACTTCGAGCATGGGATCGAGCTGGGCGCGGCTGCGGACCGCCTTCATGCGGAGGCGATAGACGTCCTCGAAACTCTTGTCGACCTTGTCGCTGGCGTAACCCTCGAGTCGGAAAGTCTTGATCAGCCGCGCACTCGACAGCTTCTCGGTCAGCAGAGAAGTCATGTCGCCGAGTTCGGCCTGCGTGCGCTTGGCGACCTTGCGGAGCTTGTCCGAAATGATCGCCACGGGGATCGCGGCAATCGGATAGACGACGAGGACGACGATGCTGAGCACGGGATCGCGCCACAGCAGATAGGTAATCAACGCGATGATGGTGAGGACGTCGCGGATCGCAGTGTTGACTGCCGCCTGCAGGCCGAGCTGGATGTACGACATGTCGTTGGTGAGCCGGGAGACGAAGTCGCCCGGCCGCTCGCGGGTCAGGCGTTCGAAATCCGCGCCGACGAGATGGCGAAAAGAACGCTGCTGAATGTCGGTAGTGATGCGCGTGACGAGACGGTTGGTGACGATGGTCTGCGCCAACAGCACGGCCGCGCGCAGCGCAGGGGCCAGCGCAATGGCAGCGATCACCGTTCCGAGCCATTCCGACTGGCCCTTCATCAGCGTGTCGAACGAAAGCTGGATGATGTAGGGGTAGAGCGGCGTCACCGAAGCGAGCGCCGCCGACAAGATCAGCGACAGCACGAGATCACGCCAGCGCGGCACGACCCAATCATGCCAGAAGCGGCCGAGCAACGCACGCATCGGCCGGTCGAACGCCAAGCCGCGACGCGGCTTCGGTAAGGCCTCGGCTCCGCTTGCGGACCTCGGCTCGGGGGGGGGGCTCACATGCTCTCCGCGATCACACGCCGAAGGTCATCACGCCGAAGATCCGGGCACCGGCATAGGTGCGGGATTGAACAGCCGATGCATATGCACGATGAAATACCGCATCTGAGCGTTGTCGACCGTCTTCTGCGCGGCGCCCTTCCAGGCCCGGTGCGCTTCGGCATAGTTCGGGAAGATACCGACGATGTCCAGCTCATCGAGATTGCGGAAATCGATGCCGTCGAGCGACGTCAGTTCGCCCCCGAAGACGAGATGCAGGAGTTGCCTGGGTTTAGGCTCGGACTGTGACTGGCTCATGAGATTGTCCATTCGGAGCGGGTGGGGGGCGGTTCGGAGGCGGATACTTCGGGAAATCCGGTTAAGCCTTCCGGCCTGTTGGTGCCCGATTGCGCTCGATTCGACCGCCATTGGACGGTTAAGTGCCCGACACGCTTCGCGCTGGCAAGTGCGCCGAAAGACCCAGCCGCAGGGGTTACCTGTCTGGGCTGATGCGGAATGGAACAGTGCTTTACCACCCGCAAAGCAAGAACTTTAAGCTGTTCCACACGCCGCAGTGATATCTTTCAACCAGGGTCACGAAGATGACCTCTCGTAAGTTGACAGGTTTGCGCAACCGGGCGCAGCAGGGGTTACTCTGCTGCGCCCGTCGCGGTATCACAGACCGGGCCGCTGTCGCGCTCTAAGGATACCTTCAATGATTGGTGGATCGTAGCCCGTCCACTGGGCCTCTCCTCCCCCCTTGCGAGGGAGGAAAACCTCGAGCGTTTGCCCAAGTCTCGCAGCGCTTATTGTTGCAACTCTCCTAAACGCGGGCCGCCGCCCAGACCATATCGACCGCAGTCCCCAGGAAGATCAGCCAGCCGACCCACTGGTTTGAGCGGAAGCGCACGAGGCAGTTCGCGCTATCGTCGATGTCGAGGGTGGCGATTTGCCAAACGAGTTGCAGCGACACGACCACCAGTGTTGCGAAATAGACCAGCCCGGCTCCAGCCAGGATGCCGGCCATCGACCACAGCACGAGTGCGCCAGCATAACACCCGACGAGCGCCGGCCGGGTCGAACTTCCCAGCCGCAACGCGGTCGATTTGAGGCCGAGCATCGCGTCGTCCTCCTTGTCCTGGTGGGCGTAGATGGTGTCGTAGCCGATGGTCCAGAGGATACAGGCGGCATAGAGCACGAACGTCGCCGGGGCAAACGAGCCCGAGACTGCCGTCCAGCCGACCAGCGCACCCCACTTGAACGTCAGGCCGAGCATCACCTGCGGCCACCAGGTGAAGCGCTTGAAGAACGGGTAGGTGGCGACGAGACCGAGCGAGGCTATGCCGACCCAAACCGTGAACCAGTTGAATTGGATCAACACCAGAAAGCCGACGAGGCAGAGGCCCGCGGCGAAGGCCAGCGCCTGCTTGACGCTGACCTGGCCGGAAGGGATCGGCCTCAAAGCCGTGCGCTCCACGCGGCCGTCGAAATCGCGGTCGACGATGTCGTTCCAGGTGCAGCCGGCCCCGCGCATCACGAAGGCGCCGACCATGAACAGGGCTACGAACCACAAGTCCGGGTAGGGCCGGCCGAGCGATCGTTCGGCCAGTGTCTGCGACCACCAGCACGGGAACAACAGCAGCCACGCGCCGATCGGCCGGTCGAAGCGGGCGAGCTTCAGGTACGGCTTGATCGCGGGCGGCGCCCAGGTGTCGACCCAGTTGCGGGTCGAGGCGTCGGCGATGACGAGGCGGCTATGGGGATCGGGGACTGGTCTCCGGGGAGGCACGTCGGATATCCTGATCTCACTTCCCCAATACCCGAAACCCTACTTCGCGGCCGTGACCATGATCTCGACGAGCATCTTGGGATCGGCGAGCTTGGCCTCGACGCAGGCGCGCGCGGGCAGATCCTTGCCGCCGTTCCATGCCTTCCAGATCTCGTTCATCTCTCCGCGCAGCTTGATGTCGGGTACCCAAATCTGCGCCTGCACGATCTTCGACTTGTCGGTGCCGCACTGAGCCAACAGCTTATCGATCTGATCGACGACGTCCTTGGTCTGCGCCTTGACGCCGCCCGACGTGTCGCCTGCGACGATCCCCGCGAGAAAGACGAAGCCGTTGGCCTCGACCGCCTTGCTCAGGATGTCGGAGGGATTGTGGCGCTTGATCGACATGGATGCTCTCCCGTTGCAACAGGCCCGCCCCGAGCGGACCCGCGTCCTGAAACTCATAACACGCCTGATGCGAGAGGCTAGAACCGAGGCCAGTGCCGGGGGAAGAGCACGTTGGCTCAGTGCCAGACGAGCCCGGGCACGAGCTGCGCACCATCACCGACTGGGCATGGCTGATCAGCAGCAGGCGATCGAGGTCGCGGCGGCCGTGCGACGCCATCACGCTGAGATCGCAGTCATGCGTGGCGATTGTCTCGAGGACGCCCTCGGCCGGCGCTGCCTTGTCGAGAATGGCGCGTGCGGCCGCGCGGACCTCGGTTTCGCAGCGGTCGACGTCGGAGGCACTACGGCACTGAAAATCCTACCGTCACGGATACAGGCTCTTCAATCATACATGGGCGTCGGTGAGGTGAAGTCCCATTTAGCCTTGGCGTGGTCGTTTTTGCGGCACCCGCACCGTGCCGCGACCTCGCTCGTAGGCGTGGCGGCGTCGAGGATCCCGGCACGAACACCAACGGCATTCCGTCGGAATGCCGTCTCAAATTAGTGCCGAAACTGCGCCGACAAAGAGAGAAGACGGGCGGGTCCGCTTCCAGCTAAATATTGGTCGGAGCGGCGAGATTCGAACTCGCGACCCCTTGCTCCCGAAGCTGGTAAGAATGCAGAAATATCAATGGGAGTTGCCAGTTAGTGATGCACACAGGCGACCTTCGGTGGCATTGATTTACCTCAGGAACATCCCGAGACTGGCAACCATGGACAGCGGCCAGTTTTAACATTGCGCATGTCGAGAGCGGTTCAGCCCCGCGTGTGCGGGGAACGGCAGGGAAGGAAGAGGGGGGAAGTGCCGCGCGACAATCAAGGTGAGACACGTCGTCAATCAGGGTGAGACTGCGCCGGGGTGGACGGCCGACGGGAGGGCTTAAGCCCGACGGGAGGCCGTGCACCCCGGCGGCGCGTTTTTAAATCTCGTCTGGCGGTTGCGAGCGGCCGGGTGAAGCTGCTGATTCGTCTCAATGTTCGAGGGATCAGCATTTGCCCGGCCTCCACATCACCGACCACCAGATGAGGCTGTACATGAG
>CAMDMH010000181.1 GCA_945901835.1 Devosia equisanguinis
GTCGCCACCAGCACCGACATCAGGATCATCAGCCCACCCATCGTCGGGGTGCCGCGCTTGGACAGGTGGCTCTTGGGGCCGTCTTCGCGAATCGGCTGGCCTTTGCCTTGCCGCACGCGAAGCTCGTCGATCATCATCGGCCCGAACGCGAACACGATCAGCAGCGCCGTCACCGTCGCGCCGACGGCTCGGAAACTGATGTAGCGAAACACGTTGAGCGGACCGACCTGGTCGCTGAATTGAACAAGCTCATAGAGCATCAGGCTTCCCTCCATCGTCCCGCGGTCGTGTCGGCCCTAGCACCTTGGCAACCCACAGCAGCATCCCACGAGACAAGTTCAGTCCAACATCACGAATGCACAACTCCGGACGCCCCCGCCCTGAGCGCTTCGACCAACGGCCCCATGCGGCTGCCGAAAGATCCTTTCACCATCACGGCGTCGCCGGCCATGACGGCCCCTGAGAGCGCATCTTTCAAACCAGCCGACGTTTCGGCCCACAGACCGCGCCGCAGCGGATCGACCCGGTCGTACAACGACTTCATATGAGGCCCCGCTGCGAACACGAGATCGATACCGGCATTTGCGATCGCTTCGGAAAGCCCGGCATGCAAGTCGCGCGACGCCTCGCCCAGTTCCAGCATATCCCCCAGAACTGCGATTCGGCGTGCATATTCCATCCTCGGAACGAGCGCCAGCGCGGCCAGTGCCGCGCGCATCGAAGCCGGGTTTGCGTTATAGCTCTCGTCGACGAGCAGGATCGTTCCGCCACCCCGACTGATCTTCTCGCGCGCACCTCGCCCGGTCGGCGCACCGAACGTGGCGAGTGCGCCGATAGCATGGATCGTGCTCTCGAAATCCTGCCCCAGCGCTTCGATCGCAGCGATCACGGCCGCCGAGTTCTGCGCCATGTGACGGCCGGGAGCAGCGATCGAATAGACAATGCGACCGTTGCCGCATTCGGCCTCGATGTCCGTGTGGTCGGTCTTCAGATCGCACTTCACCAGTCGAACGTTGGCTTGCGCATGCTCACCGAACGAGACGACATCGATGCCCGCGGCCCTCGCCGCCGCCGCCAACCGCTCGAAAAGCGGATTGTCGCGATTGAGCACGACGACGCCGCCCGGCTCTATGCCCGCGATGATCTCCGCCTTGGCATCCGCGATCCCCTCGATCGACGAAAAGTGCTCGATGTGCACCGGCTCCACCGTCGTGATGATCGCGACGTGAGGGCGCGAGAGCTTCGACAGCAGCGTGATCTCGCCCGCGTGGTTCATGCCGATTTCGAGCACGCCGAAGCACGTCGAGGCCGGCATCCGCGCCAGCGTCAACGGCACGCCCCAATGGTTGTTGAACGACTTCTCCGGCGCGTGCGTCGGCCCGAGGCGCATGAGGCACGCGCGCAGCATCTCCTTGGTGCTGGTCTTGCCGACGCTTCCCGTCACTGCGACGACCCCCGCATCGTCTCTGAGCCGCGCCCGCGCCGCCCGCGCGATTCCACAGAGACCTTCGAGAGTTTCACCGACACGAATGAGCGGACCATCGCCCGCCCGGCGCGCATAGTCCTGCCGCACCAGCGCCGCCGACGCGCCGCGCTCGAAAGCAACGGTGACGAACTCGTGGCCGTCCCGCTGATCCTTCAGAGCCACGAATACCTCGCCCGCAGCGATCCCGCGGCTGTCGAGCGACAAGCCTGCGATCGCCCCCTGCGGCGCGCCACCGTCAGCCGTCCCCCCGGCGCCCGCCACGATCTCGTCCCAGCCCCACAGCGGCGCCGTCGTCATGCACCCTCGCCCATCGCTTTGCGGATTTCGTCGTGATCCGAGAACGGCACCACCGCCGAGCCGATGATCTGACCGGTCTCGTGCCCCTTGCCTGCGACCAGCACGACATCGCCCTCACCCAACTGTGCGATCGCTGCGCGGATGGCCTCTGCCCGGTCGCCGATCTCGCGCACATGCGAAGCGCCAGCCGGAACGCCGCCGAGGATCTCCGCGCGAATCCGTGCCGGCTCCTCGGATCGCGGATTGTCGTCCGTCACAATGACGACGTCGGCCTTCTCGGCAGCGATGCCGCCCATGATCGGCCGCTTGCCCTTGTCCCGGTCGCCGCCGCAGCCGAACACGCACACGAGCTTGCCCGTCGCGAACGGCCTCAACGCATCGAGTGCGGCCACCAGCGCCTCGGGCTTGTGCGCGTAATCGACGACAGCGAGACCTCCGCGCGTTTCACCCGCGACATCGAGCCGGCCCGGTACGCCCGTGAGACCTTCGAGCGCGGCCACCGCAACGCCCAGCGATACGCCACAACACGAAGCGAGCCCCGCCGCGAGTAGCGCATTCTCGACCTGATAGGTCCCGAGCAATGGCAGAACGACATCGGCGCGCCCATTCGGCAACCTCAGCGACAGCCGCTGCCTGAAACCGTCACGCACGACATGCTCCAAGCCGATGAGCGTGCCGCCTTTCCCCGTCGTCCACACTTCGTGGCCGCAGTTCCGCGCCACCGCGACGACATGCGCCGCACGCGCGCCGTCGTTGTTGACCACCACCGGCATTCCACGCTCCAGCAGCGTATCGAACAGTCGCAGCTTCGCCTTCAGGTATTCTTCGATCGTCGGGTGATAGTCGAGATGATCACGGCCCAGGTTCGTGAATGCCGCCGCCGCCAGCTTGACGCCGTCCAGCCGGCGCTGATCGAGCCCGTGCGACGACGCCTCGAACGCGATGTGCGTAATCCCCTCGCCCGCAAGCTCGGCGAGCGTTGCCGCTAGCGTCACCGGATCAGGCGTCGTCAGTGAGCCGTAAACAGGACCGCTCGGCTTCACGACACCGAGCGTGCCGAGCGATGCAGCCTGCTTCCCGCAAGCAGCCAATATCTGCCGCGTGAAATCCGCAACGGACGTCTTGCCGCTGGTCCCCGTCACCGCAACGGCGATCTCCGGCTGCCGGCCGTAGAACCGCGCCGCCATCAACGCCAGCGCACGCCGCGGATCGGCCGCGCGAAGCACCGGAATATCGAGCGGCGCCAGCTTGGCATCCTGCCCGGCGAGTATCGCCACGGCCCCCTTGGCCGCAGCTTCCCCGGCGAAGACTGCGCCGTCGGCCTTCGTCCCTGGCATCGCCGCGAAAACAACACCCGGCGCAACCCGCCGGCTGTCAGCCGTGATCCCAGCAACGTTCAGCGCATCGACGCCATCGGGCGCCTCGATCTCCGGCCCCAAAAGCTGCCCCAGCAGCCGGGCGTGCATGATCTCGGTGTCACGTGAAGCCATGGTGCATCCAGGCAGGTGGAGCGCAGACGAGAGGCAACGCGGCATTTCCACCCGCGCGCAGCCATGAGCGCGAGATCGAGCCACACGAACGAGAAGTAGCAAGTATCGGCACGCTTACCCCGGACGCTTCCCTCGCGTTCATATGGTGCGTTGCGACTAGCGTCAAACGATGGCCGGCCCACGGCAGCATTCTGCCCACAATCCGTCGCGCAATCTGCGACCGGCCGCTATCACCTTCGCCGAGCCCTCCGGCTGGTGCAGCACAGTGTTGCTGAGAGACATCGAGACTGTGAGAGGGCAAGGCTTGCTCACGTCGGCTGCCATGGGCAAGATGCCCCCCAACACGCCGCAACCGGCTGAATTCGGCTGAGCAAATCACGGAGGACCCCATGGCAATCGAGTCGATCCCCCTCACCCCGCACATCGGCGCCGAAATTCGTGGGGTAGACCTGACCCGGCCGTTCGACGAAGCGACCCGCCGGGAGGTCTATGCCCTCTGGCTGAAGCACCTCGTTCTGTTGTTCCGCGGCCAGGAACTCACCCAGGAACAGTTCGTGGCTGCCACCGGCAACTTCGGCAAGCTCGCGAACCTCGCCCGCCCCGCCGAGTTTCGCCCACCCGGCTACGCCCGCCTGCTCGACAATATCATGCTCATTTCCAACATCCGCGAGAACGGCATCCCCATCGGCGCGCTGCCGGATGGCGAGATGTGGTTCCACCACGACATGCTGCACGCGGAAATCCCGCACAAAGGAACATGCCTCTATTCGATCGAGGTCCCATCGCAAGGCGGCAACACGCTGTTCGCCAACTGCTATCGCGCCTATGAGACGATGCCGTTGGACCTCCGCGACAAGCTCGAAGGCCACCGCGCCTACAACAGCTACAACCTCGGCGAGTTGAAGCGCGGCGACGGCAAAGGCGTGCCGCACGTCAAGATGTCCTCACACCCCGTATTCCGCACGCACGACGAGACCGGCCGCAAAGCCGTCAGCGTCAACCGCCTGATGACCGATCACGTCGAGGGCATGGACCGCGGAGAGAGCGACAAGCTCCTCAATGCTGTTTTCGACCACTCGGAAAATCCCGAGTGGGTGTACGAGCACGTCTGGCGCAAGCACGATCTGCTCGTGTGGGACAACCGCTGCTCGATGCACGCCCGCACCGACTTTCCCGAGGGCGAGCGCCGCCTGATGCTGCGCACCACGATCGAAGGCCACGCGCGCCCGGTTTGAGCCCTAGTGTTCCGGCTACGACATTTGCATCCCTCTGCTGCGCGGTTCGAGCAAATGTCGGGGCCACAAGGAACACTAGCAACATCATACATCTAGTGTAGCTTTTGCACCTGACGCTTGGTTGAGAGTCCAGCCGCAAGCGGGGACCAAACGTCAGGTGCGCTACACTAGCGGCTCCGGGCTCATCGGCGCTACTCGTACCCCGGCGGCAGACCGACGAAGTAACCGTCCGTCGCTTCCCACTTGCTCGTGCGTGCGTAGGTATGCGTCCCGATCGCTGCCTTCGGCCACCCCGGCGACGCCGGGCGCTGTCCGGCGATCTCCTCCACATACTCGCGCGCATTGAGCCGCACGATCCTGTGGAAATGCATCTGCCGCCCGTAGAACCCCGTCAGATCCTGGCTCGGACGGTAGCGCTGCCCATCGATATCGAGGATCGCCCCGGCGTTGCGCGCATAGCGCGCATCCATCGAGAGCGGGCTCGAGGGATGGAGTTTCCACGGCTCGAACAGACCCTTTGCCCTGAACAGGAACAGGTTCGGGTGGGCATGCGGCTTATGCCTCAAGCTCGTGAAGAAGTAAGTACCGCCGTCTTCCCCAATATGCATGACGGTATCGAGCCCCGGCATGTCGAGCAGCGTGTGCTCCAGCTTCCAGCGATAGGGGAAGTCCACCGCCCTGAACAGCTCAATCCGGCCTCTTTGCCCTGCTTCCGGAATCATGAAGATCGCGCCGTCGTGCTTGAAAACAACAGGCAGCGACAAGTGATAGGGCGACTCGAGCGCCACTTCGAGCGGCCCTGTCGTGCCGTCGTCGAGAAGCTCTGCGCAACATATGTGGGCCTTGTTCGTCGCAGGCGACAAACGCTCGACGAACATCCAGGTCCGCCCCTCGTGTTCGATGAGTTGCGGATCGGCGATGAACCAATTGACGGGATCGACCCAGCGGAAATCCGACCAGTCCCCTTGCCATGGCGTAACACTGCCGGCGCCGATGCGCCGTACTGCCGTGCGCCAGTACCCATTGCCGACACGCGGCCTTAGCTTCAGATTCTTGAGCCCATGATCGACGATCTCGCGTCCGATGAACCGCCCGAGCTGGCGAACTGTCGGCGACCTATAGATTTTCCTACGCCCCCTGTAGGCGTAAGTCGACGGCGCACGTGCAAGCACGTCTTCCCAACCGCGTTCGTGCAGATACTTGAGGTTTTGGATCACCAGAGGCTCGGCTGCCTGATAGATCGAAAGTGAGTTCTGATAGACCGAAACGCCCTGCAGCGTGGGCGCCAGCGTCTTGGCGAGTACGATACCGCCGTCGAGGTTCTCCGTCAGCACCTGCAACATCGCGCCGGTCAGCGGCTCGCGCTCGGCGAGTTCCCAGAACGCAGGCGGACTGCCGCGAAAGCGGTCGCCATCTCCATGGTGGTAGGACCACACGCCATACTTCGCAACACCGAGCACGTCCCCGTGCAGGATGCGGAATCCGAACCTCAGGATGACGTCGAGTTTCTGCGCCTTGATGGCTTCCACCGCTTCGGCGGGAAACCGGTCGACGAACCCCTTGCCGATCGGCGTAACGGTGATCTGCGGCACGCCGGAGAGTAAGTCCGCGCAATCGATCTTCTGGAAGATCGACGGCTCTCCGCCGCGATTCCGGTCGCGGTCCCACTGCTGATACTTGGAATAGACCTTGTTTGCCCGAATCCGCTTGTCGAGCCCGTAGCGAATCCAGCGAGCGAGCTTGGTGGTCGCGCCCGGCGGCTTGGACGGCGCAGCCGCATTCCTGACGACGAGAACGAGTTCGGCGAAATTCGACTTCCGGATGTGACGCAGGACCTCTGCAAAGGCGGTGATGAGGCTCTCGGAATCGACGGCTCCCCGACGTTTCAAGTGGGTAGCCTGAGATCGAGTTTGCCGGCGATCATGTAGGTGACGACCTTCAATGTCTCGCGGTTTCGGTATCCGCGCGCCTTTGCCTTGGCGGCCTGGACGAGGCTGTTGATGCCCTCGATGAGTCC
>CAMDMH010000182.1 GCA_945901835.1 Devosia equisanguinis
CGACAACTTGGCGAGCGTGTCGTAGCCAGCCCCCACCAGCAATTGCGCGTGTGTGCCCCTCAACCAGGGGATCGTGCAAACGAGACGCGCCTGTGCCTTCCAATCGGCGATTCGCCCCACGGTGATATAGCGGTTCGCCGTCCGCGCCACGATGTCCTCGGGATCGCACGCCAGCAGATCGCGCACCAGAACGAGGCCCGCGGGCGTCAGCCGCGCCGCCGTCTTCGGGCCGATCGACGGCGCTCTGACGATATCGTCGCCCGGCGAGAGGTAGAACCGCTTCATGCGGTCGCCTAGGCTATCCCCCTGCCCGTCACCATCGTCGTCCGCTTCCAGGTCACCCGGCGAGCCGTTCACTTCGTCGAACTCCGGTCCCGGCTCCCGAACAGCCCTGGAACGCCTCCCGGAAGTCTCCGGCTCGTTCCGCGAAACAACCCTCAACATACCTTCCCGCGCGCCACGGCCGCTCTCGGCATCACCGCGCGTTGCCACCGACGACCGGCGGCCCGAGCCGATCACGAGCTTACGGTGACGCTTCCAGAGAAGTCGGCTTCGGCCTTGGCGGCGGCCGCGCCCAGAACGTCCTTGCCGCCCCCGCGCACCCTGCGAAGCCGCGCCATCGTCGCCCCCGGCACCGTTGTCGCCATCCTCGTCGAGATTGCCACGCCGAACGTCCGACCTATCCAGAAGGCCGGCCTCTCCTCGTGAATTCATCACCTGCGAGATGACCCCTACCAGATCGGCCACCAGCGCTTCCTGACGCTCTAACCGCTCGGCCAATCCCGAACCCGCAGCCCGCACAGCATCGAGCCGCTGCTCTGGCCCGGTGTGCGAAGGCCTCACCTCGTGCTCCGCTCGTTCGTCATGCTCCCGAGGGACCTGCCCCATCTCTCGCGGTTCACGCAACGAAACCGCCGTCTGACCAGGCTGTCCCCGATCCTGCGCCTCGCCACGAAACTGAGCACCGAACCGATCCCGATAGCGCTGCTCGAAGCGGAACTGGAGCTGCGATGGACGGGGGCCGCGACGTTCCCCATCGCCCTCACCACGGTCAGGCCTCTGCGCTGGACGCTCCGGTTGTAGAGGGGCGCTCTCTCGTCGCCCCATGGCCTCCCCGACGAACCGCGCCGAAGCGAGATCGTCGCGCCGATGCACCAGCGCCCGGATCAAATCATAGGGGCTCGCGAACTTGCGAGCCTCTTTCGACGCGAACGCCTCCGCCGTCGCAAGCAGAGCCTTCATCTCGCCCGTCGTCCGTGGAGCGAGCCCTTCGTGACCACGCGCAACCCCATAGAGCCATGCCCGCGCTGCCTCGGACAGGCGCTGACGTTCGATCCCTTCGCGCTGAAAATCGACATCCGGCAGTGGCGCTGCCGTCAGACAAACCACGAGATGCGCGATCTCGACGGACCGGCTCGCCTGTTCCCCGGCCAGCCGATAGGCCCTGTTGCAGAGCAACAGCACGGCATCGTCGACATGGATCGTCGAACGATCTCCATGTCCGGCCGATGCTTCCCCGCAATCAGCCCGCTCGGGACGCGCCGACCACCGCGCCCCATCGGCACGTACCTCTTCTACACGATGCGCGGCGCCGACCGCCTCGCCCGGCAGCACGAACTGTCCGCAGCACCTGCACGTTGTCATGATCTCGACCCGAATGAGCCCCAGCCCATAGCAATAGCCGATTCGCCGTGCCCGCCGCTTTCTGCAGTCGCCCGGGGCCGGCTTCTCCAGTAAGTTCTCGCTCCGGCTGCCACGCCATGCTCTCGCCGCATCGATCCTGTCTGCCTCCCAGCCCTTTCATTTCGCACGGCTGAACATGCGCCCGATCTCGCGACGTACTTTCTGGAAGCGCCTCACGGCCGCCGGCGCCTTGGGCGCGGCGGGCTTGGGAATGACGGTACGGTCGCGGCCGGCAAACGCCTACTACAGTGGCCCCGTCAGCGACCACTTCGACGGCGTGCACTTCTTCAATCCCGGCGGTACGGAGCCACCGAGCTTCGGCCGTGCGGTGAACCTCTATATGACCCAGCAATGGGAACCTTGGCCCACGCGCCTGTCGGACGTGAAGCAGGATCGCCCTCCGCCTGAAATGAACGGGTCCGCCACCCGCATAACCTTCATCGGCCATGCGAGCTGGCTGATCCAGACGGCCGGCCTCAACATCCTCGTCGATCCCGTGTGGTCGGAACGAGCCTCCCCCCTTTCGTTCGCCGGCCCAAAGCGTATCAGGCCGCCCGGAATCGCCTTCGAGGCCCTGCCGCGCATCGACGTCGTGCTCGTCACGCACAATCACTACGACCATCTCGACCACGACACGCTCGCACGGTTGTGGCAGCGTGATCGGCCGCGCGTCGTCACGCCCCTCGGCAACGACACGATCATCCGCGAAGCCATGCCGGGCGTTGCCGCGACGACGCTCGACTGGCGCGAGAACGCGGAATTGTCGCCACGGGTAAGGCTTCACGCCGAACCGACGGTGCACTGGTCGGCACGCGGACTGCGCGATCGCCGGCACGCCCTCTGGGCCAGCTTCGTGATTGAAACACCAGCCGGCAACGTCTACGCGATCGGCGACACCGGTTTCGGCGACGGCATGACCTTTCGGGAAATCGCGCGCCGCCACCAGCGCCTCGATCTGGCGCTGATCCCCATCGGCGCCTATGAGCCACGATGGTTCATGCGAGGGCAGCACATCGACCCGGCAGAAGCCGTCGAAGCGTTCGGCTTGAGCGGAGCACACGCGGCGCTCGGCCACCATTGGGGAACGTTCCCGCTCACGTCCGAGGCGCACGATCGCCCCCCACGCGATCTCGCCAAGGCGCTAGCCGAACGCGGCATCGCATCCGGGCGGTTCCTGCCCGTGCTGCCGGGACACGTGCACGTGCTTTCACAAGCGGCTTGAAAGAAGCAGGTCATTCCTGCTCCATGGCAGCAGATCCCGCCTGAAAGTCCCGCTGTCCGAAAGCCCTCGCATGTCATCGAAGCCGATCGCCGCCGCAGTCTCGCTCGCCCCCCGCGACACCCAGATCCGCGAGTTCCCGCGCCCGGCTATTCCCGCCGACGCAGGCCTCCTGCATGTCGAGTTGACCGGCGTCTGCGGCAGCGACTGGCCCTATTACCTTCGCTATCCCCAATCCAAGGGCCCGCTCATCCTCGGTCACGAAACAGTGGGCCGCGTCGCTGAGGTCGGTGACGTCGCCAGCCGCCGTTTCGGCGTGAAGGAAGGCGACCGCGTCGCGCTCGAAGAATACCTCCCCTGCGGCCATTGCCGCTGGTGCCGCTCCGGCGACTTCCGCTTGTGCGACGAGACCGACACCCTGAACCGCGCCGGTACCATCCGCTTCGGCTCGACCCCGATCAGCGTCGCGCCCTCACTCTGGGGCGGCTTCGCGCAGGCGAAATACCTGCATCCCAATTCCGTGTTCCACAAGGTACCCGATCACGTCCCCGCGAAGCTCGCGACGCTGGCTCTCCCGCTCGGCAACGGCGTCGAATGGTCGATCCTGCAGGGCAAAGTCAAAGTCGGCGAAGCCGTCGTCATCCAGGGGCCGGGGCAGCAGGGCCTCGCCTGCACCGTGATGGCGCGCGAAGCCGCCGCAGGCCTAGTCATCGTCACGGGTCGCGGCACGCCGACCGACAAGAAGCGCCTCGCGCTCGCAAAGCAGCTCGGCGCGCATCACACCATCGACATCGACAGCGAGGACCTGCTCGAGCGCGTCGCCGAACTCACCGGCGGCGAGATGGCCGACCTCGTGATGGATTGCTCGTCGGGCGGCCCCAAGGCGGTGATCGCAGCGCTGCAACTAGCCCGCAAACGCGGCCGCGTGATCCTCGGCGGACGCGCCGGCGGCACCATCCCCGAGTTCGATCCGGACGTGCTGGTCCGCAAGGTGCTCACTGTCATGGGCGTGCGCGGACACTCGTTCGAAGCCGTCGAACTCGCCATGCAGGTGATCGCCTCGGGCAAGTTCCCCCTCGAAGCCATGTGCACCCACGTCTTCCCGCTCGCCCAAACCGATCTCGCCATCCGCACCGTCGGCGGCGAAGGCGAAACCGACGCGATCCACTGCGCGGTCGATCCGTGGGCGTGAGTGGGCCTTGCCGTAGGGCGGAATAGCGGAGCGTATTCCGCCGGACTCCGCGGCGTTG
Organism: Devosia equisanguinis; assembly: GCA_945901835.1. GTDB lineage: Bacteria > Pseudomonadota > Alphaproteobacteria > Rhizobiales > Hyphomicrobiaceae > CAMDPA01. The sequence goes on from CAMDMH010000182.1 coordinate 4,153, forward strand.
CAGACCAAGACGGTGGAAAATGCCTTACAGGCTATTCCAACCTACAGTTAAGCAGCCTTGCCGCCTGGCAACCCAGGCTTCAATTTCTTCATCAGCGGATCGAGCTGACCCCAGAAGAAATCCGCGCCGCCGTATCCGGTCAGTCGCCCGACCTCCCGGCCATCCTGCACGAGCACGAACGTCGGCGTTGCCCGCACGGGCGAAGCGAGCGTCACGCCTTCGGGCCGCCCGGTGCGAACTTGCACCACGCGCAACGGCGCCAACCGGCCCTCGGGCGAATTCCGATAGGCCGCACCAACCTCCCGATGCCACTGGTGGCAATATCCGCAGCCCGGATCGTCGAACATCAACAACTCGACGCGGCTTTCCACTGGCTGCGCAAACGCCGATGACACGCCCGTGATACTCGAGAGAGCCGTAAGGCCCAAAAGTCGCTTCAGTACCGAACGCCGCTCGATCACGATCGTCTCCCATTCCGCAGACCCGACAGCTGGATCCCGACAGCTGGATGATGTGCAGCCGCGAACGCCGCGCGGCAAGAGCCTTTCGGATCACTTGTTCGTTCACAAGGCGCTGCAGATCGAACGGTGAGCCGAAGTCACAATCGCTGCATAACCTGGGACCAGGGAGAATTGGCGGCTTCCGGCCACCCATAGAACCGCGCCCAGCCATATGAGCACCCACTACGCACCCTCGCCCGCCCGCGCACAATTTTTGGCCTCTGCACGGACCCGCGCTCCATGTTAGAAACGGCGCGTTCTGAGGCGCCGGGCCGTCGCCCGGGTCGCCTCCAATCGGGAGGTTCGGAATGAAACGACTGATCATCGCGGCAGCCGCTGCCGCACTTCTCTCAACCGGTGTCTCAACCGGTGCGCAGGCGCAGGGAGACATTCCCATCGCCGCAATCGGTCCGATGACCGGCCAGTACGCGTCGTTCGGCGCGCAATTCAAGCACGGCGCTGAAATGGCCGTCGCCGACATCAACGCAGCCGGCGGCGTCAACGGCAAGAAACTCTCGCTTGTCATCGAAGACGATGCCTGCGATCCAAAGCAAGCCGTCGCCGGCGCGGGCAAGCTCGCCGCCCGCAAGGTTCGCCTCGTCGCCGGTCACTTCTGCTCCGGCTCGTCGATCCCCGCATCGAAGGTGTACGCGGACGAAGGCATCATCCAGATCTCGCCGGCCTCGACGAACCCGAAGTTCACCGACGAGCGCGCCGGACCCAGCGTCTTCCGCGTCTGCGGCCGCGACGACCAGCAGGGCAGCGTCGCCGGCAAGTATCTCGCAACCCGCTTCAAGGGCCAGCGCATCGCGATCCTCCACGACAAGACGACATACGGTAAGGGTCTCGCCGACGAGACGCAGAAGGCGATGAATGCCGCCGGCCTCAAGGAAGCGCTGTACGAGGCCTACACCGCGGGCGAGAAGGATTATCGCGCGCTGGTATCGAAACTGAAGGCCGCCAACATCGATGCCATCTTCCTCGGCGGGTATCACACCGAAGGCGGCCTGATCGTGCGCCAGATGCGCGAGCAGGGCATGAAGACCACGCTGGTCGGCGGCGACGCGCTGATGACACAGCAATACTGGCAGATCACCGGCGAGGCCGGCGCCGGCACGCTGATGACGTTCTCGCCCGATCCGCGTAAGAACCCCGCCGCCAAGGACGTGGTCGCCCGCTTCAAGGCCAAGAACATCGATCCGGAAGGCTATGTGCTCTACACCTACGCCGCGATCCAGGCCTGGGCGCAGGCTGCCAGCGCCGTGAAGTCGGAAGACACCAAGGCCGTATCCGCCGAACTCGCCAAGGGCAAGTTCAAGACCGTGATCGGGGACTTCTCCTTCGACAAGAAGGGCGATCCCGATCTCCCGCCGTACACCGTGTATGAGTGGAAGAACGGCACTTACGCCCAGCTCGATTGAGCACGAGTTCTGCCGATGATGCAAAAAGGGCTCGCGGAAATTCATCCGCGAGCCCCCTGATTTTGTGAAACTCGATGCCCCTAACGGCCCTGGCTCTGCGATGTCAAGTCCGTCCTCAGATGACGCTCGACGTTGATGAGTGTCTCCGGCACGTCGCGGCCGGCCTCCTTCATCGCTCTGATCCGCCGGAACACGACGCCCCACGCCACACGCGGGTCTTCCTCGGCTGCGATCCTTTCGAGAACCTCCATGGTCCTCTCGTCGATCCGGTCCCTGCGACCCATCGATCTCTCCTGTATATCAGTTTAGATTTACGCCACGGACGCAACACGCCAACGCGCTATGTAGGCCTTCGTTCCGCTTCCCGGAGCGCGTCCCGGGATTAGCCTGCGGCGATGGTCGATTCGCGGCGCAACCGGGACCGACACGCCCCTGTT
>CAMDMH010000183.1 GCA_945901835.1 Devosia equisanguinis
GAACCGGAGCAGGTCGTGGTGATCGGCAGGCAGCCCCGTTACGCTCGTCAGCGAATGCGTGACGACGCGCAAATCCTGCCCGGCTTCCCAGCAGACGACGACCTGCGGCTCGGTGCGGATGATGGCTTCCGCCAGCAGCAGCCCCTGGCGCAGCCGTGCGGTCTCGCCGCGGGCGTGGTCCATCATCGTCGCCGCGCGCCGGGTGGTCGACCACACGATGGCGAATGCAACCATGCAACCCGCCAGGATCATGGTCAGCACGGCGATGTGCCGAACCTCGAGCCCACCCAGATCCGGCGAACGACCATGCGACAGACTGATGGTCAGGAAGCAGACGAACGCGATGCTCGCAAGCAGGAGCGCAATCAGCTCCTTGTTCGCGCTCGTTACGGTCTGGGATGGGGCAATGGCTTGCATGTGGGGATCGCTCGGGCAGCAGGCGGACGACCTGTGAGCGCTGGCTGGCGAGGGCCGCGCTTGTCGTCGGAGATCTGGACGTCGAATGGGGGGAGCTTGATCTGCGGGGCAGTCGCGAATCACCAGATCACTATGCGGTGAACCGACTTCAGCCGCCATAGCTAACCGGTTACAGTATCGACAATTTTATGGTGTCGTGACAGGCCGTTGTCGCGGGATCTGCAACTGCTGCTTCCGGTTGGATACGCATCGTCGGCTGAGCCGGCGCCATTTCCGCAAGCCGGAGAAACCCCGCAGGCCGGGGCCATTCTCCCTGTTCCACTCGAAACAGCGGAATTCTCCCCGCAGCGTCAGTGTAGCGGCATCGAAAGCTGTGCCCGGGAGGCCATCCATGTCCGCGATACAACTGAATGCGACGGTGTTCGAAGTCCCCGCTTCTCGAGCCGGGCTGCCGGTTCGTGCGGGCAGTCAACCGTTCCCGGTTATCGCGACCGCGCTGCGTGCTTATGCCGATATCCTGTCGAACCGCGGCGTCGTGCTGCGCCTTTTCGGCGGTTGGACGGTGGCGCTCTCGCTGCTGGCGTTCGCCGGCCTGCTGGCCCTCGGCCTGATGATCCAGAGCGGCGCTGTGCAGATGTTGACGCAACCCGGCGCGGCCGCGGCGATGCCGTTCGCACTGATCGTCGGTTTGATCGTATCGAGCGTCTCGGCCTGCCTCGCCACTTGCTCGATCATTGTCGGCTGGTTCAGGTTCCTGCTTGCAGGCGAGCGCCCGTCTACGATCTATCTGGCCGCCGGCGCACAGGTGTGGCGCTACATGTGGGCGACCTTCGTCCTGTTCCTGCTGATTTGCGTCGCGGTGGTGCCCATGGCGTTCGCGATGTTGCCGCTGGTGACGATGTCCGGATCCGGCAATCTCGGCCAGCTCGGCAATGCACTGATGAGCCTCGTCGCCACCATCGCAGGTGCCCGCTTGATGGTTGCCATGCCGGCGGTCGCGCTGGGCAAGCCCCGCGCACTGTGGGGCTCCGTGGCGAAGACGCGCGGTAACACGGGGCGCATCGCGCTGGCGACGATCATCGCCATTATGCCCTGGCAGATCGTCGTACAACTCTGGAGCGTGACGGCTCCCCCCGGCACGACGGTTACGATGACGCCGGCCGTCATCGCACTGATCGCTGCCGGCGCCATCGCCTGGTGTCTCGCTATCCTGGCCAGCGCGAGCGTTGCCGCCGCTGCCTACCGCCACTTCGTCGAGCCGGCATCATCCGGCTCGACACAGGCCTGACCAGCGCGACCTACTTCTCGCCGTGGCTGGCGCGCGCGATATCCGGCACCGGCATGCCCTCGTCGATCGCCTTGCAGCGCGCCGCCTCGGCCTTCGACTTCTTCTCTGCCGCTTCGAGCACGGCCATGATGTGCTGGCGCGGAATGAAGCAGACGCCGGTATCGTCTGCGACCACGAGATCGCCGCAGCTCACGCGGATGTCGGCCAATTGCACGTCGCCGTTTATCTCGACCGTTTCGATACGCCACTTGCCCGTCACCGGCGTGATGTCGCTCGACCACACGGGATAGCCGACCTTCCGCGAATGCGCGATGTCGCGCACGCCGCCCATCACGACCGCGCCGACCTCGCCCTGTCGCTTGCCCGTGAGCGCCGAGATGCCGCCCATGTTGGAAATGTTGGCGACGCCCTGGATGACGAGCACATCGCCGGGCGTCGCGAGATTGTGTGCCTCGAACTCGGCCATCTTGTTGGCATGGGTCTTGGCTCCTTCCAGCGGGTTCGTGCGCTGCAGGATGTTGCGCACGGTCAACGCCGGCCCGACGATGATCGAGCCGGGCATCGTCGGCCGCAGGATCGAACAGCCGATCACGCCGGGCGGAATGCCGAGTTCGTCCATCGCATCCGAAACGACGCCGGCGGGATCGCCGAGCGCTTTGAACCGCTCGGCCACGCCCTCGGGCAGACGCGGCACGCTCATCTGCCGGATGCCCTCGCGCGCGATGCGGCCCGTCAGGCGTTTCTCTGTCGTGGTCATGGCGTTCTCCGAAGATTGGTTGTGGCGACCGGGATGAGGGGTTTGGCAAGCTCCTACAACCCGGACCCTACTTTATTCCCGCTTTCGCGATCACGTCGGCGAGGCGCTTGCGTTCGGTCGCGATGAAGGCCGCGAACTCGGCTGGCGAATTGGCGACGACCTCGCTGCCCTCCTCGACGACGCGCTTCGTCACGTTCGGCTCGCGCAGAACGCCGACGGTTTCCTTGTGCAGCCGGTCGACGATGGCGCGCGGCGTCGCGGCCGGCGCCAGCAGCCCGAACCACGTGCCGGTCACGTAATCGACACCGCCTTCCCTGAAGGTCGGCAAGTCGGCCGATAGGGGCAGCCTTTTTTCCGATGCGACCGCGATCGCCTTCAGCAGCCCGCCCGAGACCATGCCCGACATCGCCGACATGCCCGCGAACAGCACCTTCACGTGGCCGCCCGCGACCGCCTGCGTGGCCGGACCTCCACCCGAGAACGGGACGTGCGTCATCTGCGTGTCCGTGGCGGCCCGGAACAGCTCCGCGCCCAGATGCGAGCCGCTGCCCCGGCCATAGGAGGCGTACTCGAGCGCGGTTGGCTTCGCCTTCAGCAGCGCCACGAATTCCTTGACGTTATTCGCCGGCACCTGCGGATGCACCACGAGCACGGTCGGCGAGTTCGCGACCAGCGTGATCGGGATCAGGTCCTTTTCCGGATCGAACGGCATCGGCTTGTAGAGCGACGGATTGGCGGCAAGCCCGATCGAGGACAGCAGCAGCGTGTAGCCGTCGGGTGCCGCTTTCACGACGGCGTGCGTGCCGATGTTGGTATTGGCACCGGGCCGGTTGACGACCAGCACGCGATGCCCGAGCCGCTCGCTCAAGCCTTCCGCGAGGAGCCGCGCAAGCAGATCCGTGCCGCCGCCTGCCGCGAACGGCACGATCATCTCGATCGGCCGCGACGGCCAGACATCCTGGGCCTGGGCAGTGGCCGCCAAACCCATCGCAGCCGCAGTCACCCCCAATCCGGCAAGCGCGATAGCGCTCAGCCCCCTCGAAATCGCTCTCATTGAGCCCGTCTCCTCACATCCCGCTTTTCTTGCCTATTCCATACCCGTCCCGGCCACTGGAAGTAAGGTGCAGCCGTTTGCCACTGGAGATGTGCTCCTTTGTGCACTACCTAGATCGCAGGCCTGCCATCTGCCGGAGGGAGAGAACGATGACTGTTTCACGCCGCACGTTCGTGATGTCGCTTGCAGCAATGGGCGCCGTGGGGCTGCCGTCGGTGCGGGCCGCAGCGCAAGCCTATCCCGACAAGCCCATCCGCGTGGTCGTGCCGTTCGCGGCAGGCGGCAACGCCGACATCAACGGGCGCATCTTCGCCGACCTCGTCTTCAAGGCGCTGGGCCAGCCCGTGGTCGTCGAGAACAAGGCCGGTGCCGGCGGCGGTGTCGGCGCGGAGTTCGCGGCCCGCGCCGCGCCCGACGGCTACACCCTGCTGATCGGCTCCAACGGTCCGCTCACGGTCAATCCTTTCGTCAACACCAGCATGTCTTATGACCCTGCGAACGACTTCGCCGCTGTCGGCATGTTGAGCTATACGCCGCACGGCCTGCTGATGGCCAACAAGTCGGGCGTCAAGAATCTCGCCGACCTCGTCGCGTTGTCGAAGACGCGGCCGGTGACGCTGGCCACATCAGGCGTCGGCAGCGCCACGCACATGACGTTGGAGCGCTTCAAGCAGGCGACCGGCGCTAACCTCACCCATGTACCCTACAAGAGCAGCGGCGTGCTGCTGCCCGACGTCATCGCCGGCAACATCGACGGCGCCATGACGGAGTTCGCGACCTCGCTCGAGCAGCACAAGGGCAACAGCGCCCGCATCATCGGCATCGCCGCGGCGAACCGCTCCAAGCTCGCCCCCGACATCGCCACGCTCGACGAGCAGGGCGCCAAGGGCTTCATCGGCCAGAGTTTCGTCGGCGTCGTCGTGCCGGTGAAAACCCCGCCGGAGATCATCGCGAAGCTGCAGGCGGTGATTGCCGATGGCCTGAAACCGGGCAGCCCTGCCGCCGAGAAGTTCATCAGCACCGGCTCGGAAGTCGCCTCGCCCGAGCAGATGACGTCGGCTGGTTTCGCCGCCTTCATCAAGCGCGACTATGAAGACATGCGTGAAGCCGCAAGGCTCGCCGGCCTGGGAAAGAAGTAATTCCTACTCGGGTTGCCTTCCCTCTCTCTGCTCTGTTTCCCTGGGCGAGCAATCCGATCGCAGATCGGTTTGCGCAGACCCGGGGCCTTGCCGAGAACAGGAGAATACCGACCTCGCGTGGCGTCGGCTTGCGCAACCCGCTCGTGTCGAGATCCCGGCTCTCGGCTCACGCCTCGGCCGGGAAGGCAAGAGGAGGGGGAGTGTTATTCTCCCTCACACCTTTCCCGGCTTCCACCCGTAGACGCGTGCTGTATTCGCGCCCATCAGCTTCGCCTTGTCGCTCGTCGACAATCGCGTGGTATCGCGGAACGCGTCCGTGCCCTGCTTGTGCGTGAGAAACGCGACCGCGCGCGTCCAGTCCGTGCCCCACAGGCAGCGATCGATGCCGAACGTGTCGATCATCCGGCACACCGGATCCCAGATGTCGTTGAACGGATATGGCTCCCGCGACAGCGTGCACGCGCCGGTGATCTTCATCACGACGTTCTTCAATGGCGCCAGTGTCAGCACTTGCTCCAACTCCGCCCACGGCGCGTCGGGCTTTGGCGGCTCGTGTGGCTGCACCAGCGCCAAGTGATCGACGATGATCTGCGTGTCGGGGTTGCGGCGGATCAGTTCGATACCCTGGTCGAGCCTCCCCGCGATGTGGAGGTTCACCGGCATCGACAACTTGGCGGCTGTCGCCAGCACGCGGTTGAGGCCGGGATCGGCGGCGTCGGCGGCAAGCCCGCTGCGCGCGAGCAGCATCCGAACGGCGACGGTGCCCGGCATGCGCTTCCAATCCGCGATGATCTCCGCCACGGCCGGATCGGCGGGATCGACCGGCTTGATCAGGGCGAAGCGGCCAGGGTGCTTCTTGTGCACCTCCAGCGCGTAGCTCGCGTCGTAGCGGTACATCGTGAACGCCGAAATGAGGATCGCGCCGTCGACGCCGTTCTGATCGAGCATCGCGATGGTCTGATCGCCCGTGGCTTCGGGCGGCCCCGCGAGCACGGCATGCCACGGCCGCCCAGGATGATTGCGCTCGTATGCATGCAACTGCGCGTCGATCAGCATGAAGTGGGTCTCCTCACCCTTTTCGTTCGTGGAAGAAGTCGTAGATTTTCTGGGCCATCTCCTGCGAGATGCCTTCGACTGCGAGCAGGTCGTCGACGCCGGCTCGGCTCACGGCCTTCGCCGAACCGAAGTGGTTCATCAGTGCGCGTTTGCGTTTCGGGCCGATGCCGCCGATTTCCTCGAGCGGGTTTACGCCGATCGCCTTCTTGCGCTTTTCGCGATGCGCGCCGATGGCGAACCGATGCGCTTCGTCGCGCAGCCGCTGTATGAAATACAACACGGGGTCGCGTGGTTCGAGCATGAAGAAATCGCGGCCGGGAATGTGGAAGTGCTCGCGCCCCGCGTCGCGATCGGGCCCCTTCGCGACGCCGACGAGACGCACGTCCGATATGCCGAGATCGGCGAGCACCTCGCACGCCACCTTGAGTTGCCCCGCGCCGCCATCGATGAGCACCAGATCCGGCCGGTCCGGAAACGGCCCCTCGTCCTCGATGGTTTCCAGCGGTGTCATACCCTCCGGGTCTGACACGGAGCCACTACCGCCGATGGAGGACTTCGCTGCAGCAGACGGCATGCTCGCCGTCATGGCGTCAGACCCGGAGGGTCTGACACCATCCGCACGTACCGCCCCGAACGCGATCGAATTCGCCCCGCGCTCACCTAACGGGGGCGGCACGCTCGGATCGGTCATCTGCGATGGTGTCAGACCCTCGTCGTCTTTCTCCTCCCCCCTTGTGGTGGAGGGGAAGCGAGTGACGTCATCTACGGCGTCGTCGCCACCCGCCA